>CAZUAM010000450.1:0-6241 GCA_964618095.1 uncultured Planctomycetaceae bacterium
CGAACACCTGATCTCTCCGGTGGTCTCCCTGCTGGTGATCGCCGTGCTGCTGGGCATCTCGATTGCCGCCTCGTTGATCGCCAGGTACCGTGAAGGACCCGCAGACGAGGCAACAGGGGACGTCGAGTAGTTTTCAGGTTCCGCCTTCGTACTGAACGCCCGCGGGCTGCGTCCCGCGGGGTCGTCAACGGCTAATCCGCAAACGGCGTGGTCCTTTGATGAAACATTGCCTGGTTACCGGTGGGGCGGGTTTCATCGGCAGTCATCTGGCCGAGGTGCTGCTGGCCCGCGGCGATCGGGTGTGGGTCGTAGACGACGAATCGACCGGCTCGATCGAGAACCTGGCCGCGGTGCTGGAGCATCCCCACTTCAGCTACACCAAGGGCACGGTCGCCGATCGTGACCTGGTCCGGCGGTTGGTGGCCGACGTGGACGAGGTCTATCACCTGGCGGCCGCGGTGGGCGTGAGGCTGATTGCCCAAAGCCCCATCCATACCATCGAGGCCAACATCGCGCCGACGGAACTGCTCCTGGAGGAGCTGGGCCGGCTCCAGGCCCGGGGCCGAACCGCCAAGCTCTTCCTGGCCAGCTCCAGCGAGGTCTACGGCAAGAACCCCAAGCCGCAGTGGACCGAGGACGACGACCTGGTGATCGGTCCGACCACCCGCCCACGCTGGTCCTACGGGGCCTCCAAGGCCATCGACGAGTTTCTGGCCCTGGCCTACTGGCGCCAGCGGCAACTCCCGGTGGTCGTGGGCCGGCTGTTCAACGTGGTCGGACCGCGTCAGACCGGAGCGTATGGGATGGTGCTCCCGCGGCTGGTCGAGGCCGCGCTTCGCGGAGGTCCCCTGGTGGTTCACGACGACGGCCGGCAGCAGCGCTGTTTCGCCCACGTGTCCGACGTTCTCCGGGCGATCCTGGGCCTGATGGACCTGCCGGAGGCGGTCGGCAGAGTGTTCAACGTCGGCAGCGACCAGCCGATCAGCATTCTGGAGTTGGCCGGTCGGGTGATCGGGGCGGTCGATCCGTCGCTTTCGATCGAGTTTATCAGCTACGCCGAGGCCTATTCCAAGGACTTCGAAGACTGCCGCCGCCGCGTACCCGATCTCAGCCGGCTGCGAGAGGCGATTGGCTTTGAGCCCCGCCACGACCTGGACGCGTGCATCCGCGAAGTGATCGCCTGGAAGCGTCAGCAGAACCGATAGGACCGCCACCCCTTTTATCCGCCGACGAGAAGCGCCCGGTTTCCATCCGGTATCCTGCCCCCCCGGCAGATTGCGGAGCTACCCGCCGAATGCCAATTCACGGGAAAGTCCGCCGTGCCGTCGGAGTCGCGCTCCACGGCTCATCGGGCACTCGTCAGTCGTCGCCTGCCATTGCTCTGAGCGGTTCGGGCAACAGGAAGCGGACTCGCTCCTCGCGGACCACGCACGACTCGACCGTGGCCTGGAACCGATCCTGCAACAGGCCAAGACACTCCTGGACCACCGCCTCCGGGGCACTGGCGCCGGCGGAGATCACCACGGTTTCCTCGCCGGAGAACCAGCCCAGGTCGATCTCCGACGGACCGTCGACCAGGTAGGCCCGCACGCCGGTAGACCGGGCCAACTCGGCCAACCGTAGGCTGTTGGAACTGTTGCCGCTGCCTACGACCAGCACGACGTCGGCCTGGCGGGAGAGTATCCGCACCGCCCCTTGCCGGTTCTGCGTGGCATAGCAGATGTCCTCCTTGGGCGGTCCGACGATGCCTGGAAACCGCCGCCGGAGATGGTCGATGATCTGCTTGGCGTCGTCCACCGACAAGGTGGTCTGGGTCAGGTAGGCCAACTTGCTGGTCTTGGGTATCTCGAGGCGGTCGACGTCCTCGGGCGTCTGCACCAGCACGATCGACTCGGGGGCCTCGCCCATCGTGCCCACTACCTCGTCGTGACCGGCGTGCCCGATCAGGATGACCGTGTACCCCGCCTCGGCGAAGCGGACTGCCTCCTTGTGGACCTTGGTGACCAGGGGGCAGGTGGCGTCGATGGTCTTCAGCCGCCGCTGGGCCGCCGTGCGGTGGACCTCGGGCGAGACGCCGTGGGCCGAGTACAGCAGGTGGACCCCCTCCGGAACCTCGGCCAGGTCGTCCACAAACACCACCCCAAGCTTGCGGAACCGCTCCACCACCCACTTGTTGTGGACGATCTCGTGGTACACGTACACCGGCGTGCCGTAGAACCGGATGGCCAGTTCCAGACTCTCGATGGCCATATTCACGCCGGCACAAAACCCCCGTGGCCCCGCCAAAATGATCCGCATGGTTCCCTCTCCGGTCGAAAAGCAGCATAATGATATCAGGGACGAGGGGTGAGGGGCTAGGGGTGAGGGGTGGCTGGGGCAAAGCGAAGTGGTGCCCCAGGACGTGCCGTCTGGGGCTTCGCCGATCAACGCTTCGCTTCGGCGCCCGTCGGCCACCCGTCGAAGTCCTGTCGGGTTTCCGCAACTACTGAAATCGCCCATGTTTGCCGCCGACCTGGAATTGTACGGGCCCGAAGCGGATCAGCCCCAGCGGCTCTCGCCCAGGCAAAGCCGCAGGTATTGCCGGCGGCTGGCCAGACGCCACTACGAGAATTTCACCGTGGCCAGCCGGCTGCTGCCCCGGCGGCTGCGACAACATTTCTGCAACGTCTACGCCTACTGCCGCTGGGCCGACGATCTGGCCGACGAGACTGCCGATCCGAAGCAGAGCCTGGCGCTGTTGGGCTGGTGGGAGCGGCAGCTTCGGGATTGTTGCGCGGGCAAGGCGGTTCATCCGGTGTTCGTAGCCCTGGCCGAGACCATCCGGCAGTTCGAGATCCCCGCGGAGCCGTTCGTCGATCTGCTGGTGGCCTTCCGCCAGGACCAGCGGGTGACTCGGTACGAGACCTTCGACCAGTTGCTGGAGTACTGCCGCTACTCGGCCAACCCGGTCGGGCGGCTGGTGCTCTACCTGGGCCGATGCAACACCCTGCAGCGGGTACGCCTGGCCGATTCGATCTGCACGGGCCTGCAACTGGCCAACTTCTGGCAGGACGTCGCCCGGGATTGGCAGCGGGGACGAGTCTATCTGCCCCAGGTAGATTGCCGGCGGTTCGGCTACCACGAAGAGGATTTCGCCCGCGGCGAGTGCAACCACGCCTTCCGCCGACTCCTGGCCGCCCAGGTAGAGCAGGCCGAAGGATGGCTGCGGCGGGGGCTGCCGCTGGTGGGCATGATGCCGCCCGAGTTGCAGCTCGACGTGGCATTGTTTATCCACGGGGGGCTGGCTATCCTGGATGCGATCCGCCGCCAGGACTATGACGTCTGGACCCGCCGGCCGGTGGTCTCGAAGATGATGAAGCTGCGGATTCTGGCCGATTGTTGGTGGCGGATCCAGCGGGGTACTTTCACCGGGAACGAGCCATGAAACTCCCTGCCGAGGCGATCGAAGCCAGCTACGGCTGGTGTCGTCGCATGGCGCGGCGCTCCGGTTCCAACTTCTACCTCTCTTTCCTGCGGTTGCCGCGGGCCAAGCGGCGGGCGATGGATGCACTGTACGCCTTCATGCGCCACACCGACGACCTGGCCGACGATCCGCAGCCGCTCCAGTCTCGGCGTGAGGCCTTGCTCAATTGGCGGGCGGTGCTCCAGCGGGCCTTGCAGGGGCAGTTCGACCTGTCCGAGCAGCAGCCCCGCTTCAAGGAAGAGGAGCGGCTCGGCCGCCGCTCTGGCCCCCACCTGCTGCCCGCCCTGGCCGACGTGGTGCGGCGATTCGCCGTTCCGGTCGAGCACCTCTTGGCGGTGATCGACGGCGTGGAGATGGACCTCAGCCGGCGGCGCTACGAGACCTTCGACCAGTTGCAGGGCTACTGCGAGCACGTGGCCTCGGCCGTGGGGCTGGCGTGTATCCACGTCTGGGGGTTCCACGGGCGGCAGGCCCTGGAACCGGCACGCAAGTGCGGCATCGCATTGCAGCTTACCAACATCCTCCGCGATCTGAAGGAGGACGCCCAACGGGACCGCGTCTACCTGCCGCTTGGGGAACTGCGGCAATTCGGCTATTCGGTCGACGAGCTCAAGCGCGGAGTGGCGAACGAGCGGTTTGGCCGGCTGATGGAATTTCAGATCGACCGGGCCGAGCGGTTCTATCGCGAAGGGGCCGAACTGATCGAGTGGCTCGAATCGGCCCCGCGGCGGACCTTCGGCATGATGATGGCCACCTATCGCGCCCTGCTGGAAAAGATCAAGCGCCGCCCGGGCGACGTCTTGCAGCGTCGCATTCGCCTCAGCCGGCCAAAGAAGCTGCTGATCGCCGCCCGATGGACCCTCCTCCCGCCGCGGGCGGCCGCGCTGCTATGAGTGGTGCCAAAGACCGACTCCGCCGCCCGAGCGTCGCCCTCATCGGCGGTGGATTGGCCGGACTGGCTGCGGCCGTGGCAGCCTCCGAGCAGGGACTCCACGTCGAGCTGTTCGAGCGCCGCAAATACCTGGGCGGCCGGGCAAGCTCGTTTCGCGATCCGGCAACCGGCCAACTGGTCGATGACGGCCAACACGCGTCGATGGGCTGCTGTACGAACCTGGCCGATTTCTGCCGCCGCACGGGCATCGCCGACTGCTTCCGGCGATACCGCACGCCACATTTCTTTGGGCCCCAGGGAACCCGGTACAACTTCGCCCCCAACGGTTGGCTGCCCGCGCCCTTGCATCTTGCACCGGCGTTGATGCGATTGGGATATCTTACCATTGGCGAGCGCTGGGCGGTGGGGCGGGCCATGCTGCGGCTGGCCCGGGCGAAGGTCGGCAACCCCGAGATCGAGGAAACCATCGGCGGCTGGCTGCGACGGCAGGACCAATCGGAGCGGTCGATCGAACGGTTCTGGTCGGTGATCCTGGTCGGGGCCCTGAGCGAACCGCTGGATCGCATCTCCTTAAGCGCCGCCCGGAAGGTCTTCGTAGACGGCTTCCTGGCCGCGCGCACGGCCTACGAACTCGAAGTGCCCAAGACACGGCTGGGTGAGATCCAGGGGCGGGTAGCCGCCCGGCTGGCCGAGCGAGACGTTGCCATCCACCTGGGCACGCCGGTCGAGCAAATCGACGGCGACGGGCGACGCGCAACCGGTGTCGTGCTTCGCGACGGCCGGCGGCGGGAGTTCGACTTCGTGGTGGTCGCCGTTCCCTGGGGACGGGTCCGATCGCTCTTTTCGGAGGCGATGCTCTCGGCCATCCCGGCACTTGAAGGAACCCGGCACATCTTGCCCGCCACGATCACCACCCTGCACCTCTGGTTCGACCGCCCGATCACCACCCTGCCCCACGCGGTGCTGGTGGGCAGACTGGGCCAATGGGTCTTCAACCACGGCCCCCGAAGCGTATCGCCGCATGCCTCCCAGCCGTGGCACTACTACCAGGCCGTGCTCAACGCGGCGCACGAGCTGTTCGGCGGCCGCCGCGACGAGGTGCTGGCCGAGGTCCGCGGCGACCTGGAAGCGACCTGGCCGCAGGCCCGCCACGCACGGCTGTTGCACTGGCGGCTGGTCGCCCGGCCGGCGGCCGTCTTCTCGTGCCGCCCCGGGCTGGAGCGCTTCCGCCCGGCCCAGCAAACACCGATCGAGAACCTTATGCTGGCCGGCGATTGGACGGCCACCGGCTGGCCGGCCACCATGGAAGGCGCCGTCCGCAGCGGATACCTCGCCGTGGAAGCCGTGTTGAGATCGCTCGGAAACGGCAAGCGCTTGTTGGTGCCCGACCTGCCGCGCGGCCGGTTGGCGCGCCTGCTGCTTGGCTCATCCGACAACACTGCATAAAGCCGCGACCGCTGGTCGCGCGGCGCGCGGCGATCGGCTCGTCGCTGCCAGGTGGCAATGAATTGCCACCCCCTCGATTCACCTGACCTGCGGACTATCCACTATCCACTCACCACTACCCCTACCCTCCCATCCCAAAGAAGAGTTGCTTCTTCAGAATTCGATAGACCCAGGAATCTTCGGGGATTTCTTCGCCGGGCAGGTGGTGGCTGGTGCGTGGCTGGGCGGCGGCCAGTTCCTTGAGCGCGTCGCGGCCGCTGTAGTCGCCGGCCGAGGCGCCCCGGAGGTACTCGACCAAATCTTGGGGACATTCCAGGATCACGCAGCCGCGGGTCCGCTGGTTGACAAACTCCTGGAATCCCCGCAGGAACTGGCTGCGGTTGATGGTCTCGAACAGGTCGTGGCCGTTGTCGCGGATCGTCTGGCAGGCGACCGAAAGC
>CAZUAM010000451.1:0-953 GCA_964618095.1 uncultured Planctomycetaceae bacterium
GTGCGTTCCGAGCGGGAGCGCCACCGCGTCTGACGAATCCTTCGATCAGTGGGCGGCCCGGAAAAACCGTCGACAGTGCGCACCGAGCAGCGGAGTCATTCTCATGAACGAACCTGTGGCCTTTGCGTTTTGTCTGTTGCTTGGGTGCGCAAGCGTCCTGCCCGTCTCTGCCGCGCCGCCGGGACCCGAAATCGTCGCCCACCGCGGGGCCTCGCACGATGCGCCGGAAAACACGCTTTCCGCATTCCAGCTAGCCTGGCGCCAAGGGGCCGACGCCATTGAGGGCGACTTCTGGCTAACCAAGGACGGGAAGATCGTCTGCATTCATGATGAGACCACCGAACGGGTAGCCAAGCGGAAGCTGGCCGTCGCGGATTCGACCCTGGCGAAGCTGCGGCAGCTCGATGTGGGATCCTGGAAGGGGCCCAAATGGGCCGGCGAGCGAATCCCGACCATCGGCGAAGTGCTGGCTACCGTGCCGGAGGGTAAGAGAATCTTCATCGAGATCAAGTGCGGCCCCGAAATCCTCGCCCCGCTGAAGAAGGCCCTGGCCGATTCCGGATTGAAGCCCCGGCAAACGGTGATCATCGCCTTCGACGCCAGGGTGATTGCCCAGACGAAACGGCAGTTACCGGGTCTGCGGACGTTTTGGCTGACGGACTTCAAGCAAGATGAGCAAACGGGCAAGTGGAGACCCACCGTGCAGCAGGTCCTGGCGACGCTGAAACAGAGCGGCGCGGACGGGTTGGACTGCCGTGCTCATGCCTTGGTCGATCAGCAGCTTGTCGAGGAACTCCGCAGAAATCAGCAGGAGTTTCACGCGTGGACGGTGGACGACCTGCCGACTGCGCGGCGGTTTCGGGACCTGGGCGTCGATTCTCTGACCACGAATCGCCCCGGCTGGCTGAAGCGGCAGCTCCCAAGCCGCACGGAAAAGCAGGCGGACACGGGAC
>CAZUAM010000451.1:963-5881 GCA_964618095.1 uncultured Planctomycetaceae bacterium
ACGCCCGGCGTCCGCCAGAGCATCGTGGGACCAAGGCGTCCTTTGACGGATCGCGGCGGATGAAGATCGCCACCTGGAACGTCAACTCGATACGCGCGCGCCTGGATCGATTGCTGCCCTGGCTCCGCGAGGTGCAGCCGGACGTGGTCTGCCTGCAGGAGATCAAAGTTACCGACGAGGCGTTTCCCTGCGAGCCGCTCCGCGAGGTGGGCTACCGTGCGGCCGTCTACGGCCAGAAGACCTACAACGGCGTCGCCATCCTCAGCCGAACCGATCCGGCCGACGTCCGGCGCAGTATGGACGACGGCGTCGACGATCCGCAGGCCCGCCTGATCTCCGCCCAATTCGAGGGAATCCGCGTCCTCAGCGCCTACGTGCCCAACGGCCAATCGGTCGGCTCCGAAAAGTACGCCTACAAGCTCCACTGGATGCGACGCCTCCGCGAGCACCTCCGCCGACAATTCGATCCCTCCGGCGCACTGGTCCTCTGCGGCGATCTCAACGTCGCCCCCGACGATTGCGACGTGGCCCACCCGGCGCAGTGGGCCGGCACCGTCCTCTGCCACGCCGACGCCCGCGATGCCCTGGAGGAAATCCTCCGGTGGGGCCTGACCGACGTCGTCCGCCGGCACCATCCCCAGGGCGGCATCTACTCCTGGTGGGACTATCGCCTGCGGGCCTTCGCCCGCAACGACGGCCTGCGGATCGACCACGTTTTCGCCACCAGGCCCATGGCCGACCGGTGTACCGCCGCCGAGATCGACCGCCAACAGCGGAGCGCCGAAAGGCCCTCCGACCACGCCCCGGTAATCGCCGTCTTCGACGACTGACGCCAAACCTGCTGCGGCGGGACCTTGCATCCAGACCTGTCTCGGGTATCGTATGGGACAGAAGGTGTCACCGAATGTCAGCGATCCCAAAGCAGACTGACAACCCCGAGGCCCGCACAATGGACGCACTGGAAGCCATCCACACCAGACGCAGTATCCGCAAGTATCAGGACTGCCCGGTCCCCGAAGAACTCCTCCGCCAAATCCTGGCCGCGGCCATGCACGCCCCCAGTGCCCGCAACGCCCAGCCCTGGCAGTTCGTCGTCATCGACGACCGGGAACTCCTGGCGCAAATCCCCCGGATCAATCCCAACGCACGAATGGCCGGGCAAGCGCCCGTGGCGATCCTCGTCTGCGGCGATCTGAGCCTGGAAAAGTCCGTCGGCTACTGGGTCGTCGACTGCGCGGCCGCCGCCCAAAACCTGCTGCTGGCGGCCCACGCCCTGGGGCTGGGCGCAGTCTGGACCGGCGTCTACCCCAGACAGCAACGCATCGACGGACTGCGCCGCCTGCTCGACCTGCCGGAAAACGTCGTGCCTCACAGCCTCATCGTGCTGGGCTATCCCGCCGAGCAGCCGGCCGGCGAGGACCGGTTCCGGGCGGACCGCGTGCATCATAACCGCTGGGCATGACTCAGCAAGGAGAAAGTCAAATGAGATATCGCACTGCCATCGTGACAACCACCGTTGTGGCCGGTCTCCTGACCGAGCCACCGCCGCCGGCGGGGTCAGAGACCCGCGCCGAACACGTGACCCGCGCCGAACACGTGACGAAATCCCTCGCTCCGCCCGTCTACTTGCCCGATGGCCGCGAGTTCAAGACCTGGGAAGTCACGCCCAGCTTCTCCAAAACGTTCCACGTGGATCAGTCCCATCCCCAGGCTTCCGACCACAATCCCGGCACCGAGGCGCTGCCCTTTCTGACCGTCAACCGGGCCGCCCAGGTGCTCGAGCCGGGCCAGCGGGTGGTCGTTGGCGGCGGGACGTACCGCGAGCGCGTCAGCCCGATCCGCGGTGGCTCCGGACCGCATCAAATGATCAGCTACCAAGCCGCCCCGGGTGAGCAGGTCATCATCAAGGGCTCGCGACTATTGCAAAGCAAGTGGGTCCCTTCCACACACAAGGCCGCGCCGGGCCCGCCCAAGCTGTGGACGACCGTTATGCCCAAAACCCTGTTTGCCGAGGAAAACCCCTTCAAGGAAACAAACCTCACCGACGAGCAGATCGACAAGTGCATGCCCTGGGCAGTCGGCACCAAGGGCAAGGTCCCCAACACGCTGCGACGCGGGTTGCTCTTCCAGAACGGCAGACGCCTCAGGCAGGTTGCGTCGTACGATGCCCTTGCCGAGACGCCCGGCTCCTACTGGATAGCCAATCACGGCCTCACGCTGCACCTCCGACCCCCGGACGACTCCGACCCCAACCGGGCCGAATTCGAGGTCACCACCCAAGGGCTTGTCTTTGCTCCCAAGACGTTCGGCCTGGGCTACATCCGCCTCAAGGGCTTCACCATCGAGCACTCCGGCAACCGATTTCCCCGCCCCCAACAAGGCGCTCTCTCCACCATGCGCGGCCACCACTGGATCATCGAGCAAAACACCGTCCGCCAGTGCAACTCCATCGGCATCGACGTCGGCGACCAGTTCGGCACCTCCGGCCCCCGGCTGGCCCAAGGCGGCCGGCACGTCGTCCGCGGCAACACAATCACCGACTGCGGCATCGGGGGCATCGAGGGCAAGGCCATCGAGCACACCCTGATCGAAGACAACGTCATCCGCCGCTGCGGATGGCAGGATATCTGGCGGATCTACGAAGTCGGCGGCATCAAGGTCCATTGCACCGTCTCCACCCTCATCCGCCGGAACATCGTCACCGACACGGTCAGCGCCCCGGGCATCTGGATGGACTACACCAACGTCAACTCCCGCTGCACCCGCAACCTGATCGTCAATATCCAGTGCACCAACGGCGGAATCTTCATGGAGGCCTCCCAGGTGCCCAACATGGTCGATACCAACTTCGTCTGGAACACCCAAGGCAACGGAATCTACCAGCACGACTGCGATGAACTGCTGATCGCCCACAATCTCATCGGCCGAAGCACCCAGGCGGCCATTCGTATGCAGATCTGCAAGGGACGCAAAGTCGCAGGGCGCCTTTCCACCGCCAAGCGAAACAAGATCTTCGGCAACGTCTTCGTCGCCAACGCCTCCATGCTCTCCATCTCCGACCCGGACAACTCGTCCGACTACAACGTCTTTGCCGCCGGGCAAAAACCCTTCGACCTGGCCCGCTGGCAGAAAACCCACGGATGGGATCGGCACAGCACCACGGCCGACGTGCGGGCCGCCTTCGATCCGCAAAAACTGGAGTTGACCTGGTCCGCCACCGGGGAAGTTCCCGACTGCCCCCGCATCGACGCAATCCGCCACGACTTTTGGGGGCGGCCCGGCAAAGGCAAGACAGTGCCGCCGGGCCCCTTCGGAGCCGTTCCGCTCGAGCCCACTCGAATCAACATCGATCCTCGCAGCGCCGCCGGCGGAGGCAACTGACTCGCGAAAGCTGCTTGCAGGGCTGTGCTTCGACGCCCCGCCGCGCTATGCCCGGGGCATTCGGCGCGTAGGGTGGCTGCTCGCAGCCACGCGTTTCATGTCAACGCTACCGCGCTACGGCAGCCAGGCTCCCCCTGGGCCTACAGAATACACGCCTGATTTGGGGGAACGCATCGTTTAGCTGCCGCGTCCACGCGGCGCAATTCCCCCCGCGGACCGGCGCCGCACACGCTCCGCCCGCCGCGATCGGGCACCCGGACGCCGCCCTGGGTCTTGCCCAACCAGGCGCCGCCAAGGTATGATCCAACCATAGAGGCGGGTCCCAGGCCGGCACCCGGACCTCGTAGGTGGCCTTGAGCGCTCCAACAAGACCAGCCACCCCCGGGGTTCATCCCCGCGCCAGGCCGGGGCGCCAGGATAAACCTGGGGGCTCGCCGTCGCTCCTGTTAGAGCCCCCCAGAAAGAGAAAGGTCGCAGACAATGATCAACCAACGGCAGCGTGCAAGACTGTGTTTCCTGGCGTTCCTGCTTGGCTGCACGACGAGCACACCGCTGCTTGCAGCGGAAAACCCTCCGCAGCCCAAAACCTTCCCGCCCAAGCCGGAGGCCCTCGAAAAATGGCGCGAAATGCGATTCGGCCTGTTCATCCATTGGGGACCGGTCAGCCTCACCGGCCGTGAGATCGGCTGGTCCCGCGGCAAACCCACGCCCCGGGAGGTCTACGACAACCTCTACAAAAGATTCAACCCCACCAAGTTCGACGCCCGCCGGTGGGTTGCCGCGGCCAAGGCGGCCGGCATGAAATACATCATCCTCACCTCCAAACACCACGACGGCTTCTGCCTCTGGGACTCGCAGCAGACCGACTACGACATCATGTCCGCCCCCTTCAAGCGCGACGTGATTAAGGAACTCACCGACGAATGTAAGCGCCAGGGCATCGCCTTCGGACCCTACTATTCGATCCTCGACTGGTACCAGCCCGACTACGGAGAATCCCGCGGCGTCGGCCCGGGCTACAAGCTCGACCGGCAGCCCGACCTGGAGAAGTACGTCACCTACATGAAAAACCAGTTGCGCGAGCTGAACACCCGCTACGGTCCCTTTCTGGTCTTCTGGTTCGACGGCGAATGGGAACAGCCCTGGTCGTCCCAGCGCGGCATCGACCTGAACAACTTCTGCCGCCGCCTCCAGCCCGACGCCCTGATCAACAACCGCGTGGGCAAAGGACGCCAGGGAATGCAGGGCATGTCCAAGCCCGGCCAGTTCGCCGGCGACTTCGGCACCCCCGAGCAGCGCGTGGGAACCTTCAGCCGCGAGGTGCCCTGGGAAACCTGCATGACCATCTGCCGCCAATGGGCCTGGAAACCGGACGATCAGCTCAAATCGCTCCAAGAGTGCCTCCATGTGCTCATCTACACCGCCGGCGGCGACGGCAACCTGCTGTTGAACGTCGGCCCCATGCCCGACGGTCGGATCGAACCCCGACAGGTCGAGCGGCTCAAAGAAATCGGCGCCTGGCTCAAGGACTACGGCC
>CAZUAM010000451.1:5891-6241 GCA_964618095.1 uncultured Planctomycetaceae bacterium
AGACCATCTACGCCACCCGCGGCGGCCCGTTCAAGCCCGGCAAGTGGGGCGCGTCGACCTGCCGCGAGAAGACCGTCTACCTCCACGTGCTCAATTGGCCCGGCGACAAGCTGATTCTGCCCGTCATCGGCAAAAAGATCACCGGCAGCCGGCTGCTGACCGGCGGCAACCTGACACTCCGGCAGACCGCCGACGGCATCCGCATCTCCGTCCCCAAACAAGACCGGCATGAAATCGACACCATCGTCGCCCTCACCCTCGACGGCAATGCCCAGGAGATTCCGTCGATTGACGTTAAGGCGAGGGGCGGCAAGGAATTTACCGTCGGATTGGGGTTGTCGTCTTGTTGC
>CAZUAM010000452.1:0-6230 GCA_964618095.1 uncultured Planctomycetaceae bacterium
CGAACGGCCATTGGTGCCTCCGTGAGTTAGAAGATCAGCTTGAAGATGAAGCGGAGGATCTTGATCAGTAGGAAAATATCCTCGGTCCGCTCCACTTCCTTGCCGTCTTTCAGGACGATGTAGGTCGGCAGTCGCCGAACCCGGTACTTCCGCACCAGGTCGGGCCGGGCGTCGTAGTCGATCTCGACCACTTCGACGCCCTGTCGCCGCAGGTCGGCCAGCTTCGGTTTGTCCTGTTGGCACGCCTCGCACCAGTCGGCCGTGAAGGCATAGACCTGGTGCCTGGGGGTCGGACGCGAGCGGTCCGGTGCTTGCTGCTTGGGTGCTTGTTGTTCGCACCCGCAGAGAAGCACCAGGACCGTCGCGGTGAGAAGAAACCGACGCATCATGCCACCGCCGGCTTCACGGGGGAGGGACTCGCGGACTGCCCAGCGGCAGGCTTTGCCGTCTCCGACAGCTTGGCCGCGACGTAGGCCCGGCCTTCGTCGGTTTGTAACTTCGCTTCCAAGACACGCTCGAAGACATGCTGGAATTCCTTGACGAGATGCTCCTCGCCATCGAGAAACAATCGTGCCAGGTCGGCGATCTTGTGGGCCATGCCGCTGTAGTCGCCCACGCTGTAGTCGATCAGGAATTCGGGCGTCTTCTTCAGGCCGTAGGTTTGCAGAACGGCAGCCAGCTTGGCGGCGCCACGCCGGCGGTTCTCAACCTCCGTGTCCTTCTGAAAGAGCCACTTGGCGGCCAGGAAGCCGACCAGCGGGACGAGGAACAGGATCAGGATGCTCGAAGTGGTCAAGAACATGCGTGTACCTCACGGGTAAGGGGATGGTTGTCGAACGGATCGATGCGACACGACGTGTCGCGCGACGAGCCTACTTCTTCGTCGAGGGGTAGTAGGTCTCCTTCCACTTGGCGACCACGCCGGCACCAGCACCGAGCACGCCGAGGCCAACGAGCGCCCACCAGGGCGGCAGGCCCGACTTCGGTTCGGGGGCCACGTCGGGCGGGCCAACGTGATCCAACGGCTGCGGGGCCGGGTCCGGCTGAGGCTGGGGCTCCGGCTGGGGTTGCGGTTGAGGCTGCGGACAGCACCGGCGTCGGCGGAACAGTTCTGTTCGGATCGCCTGATCCAAGGCGTCGGCCGACATGGGGATGTCCTGACCGCACACCTGATACATCACCTTGCCGTCGGCGGACTGAATCCGAACGCACGGCACTTTGGGCGTGTTCTTCGCGTAGCGGTCGCGGTACATCGTCGAGGTCGTGGTGATCGGATGGAAGTGCGTCTGGGCCTTCAAGTGCTTCAGGCTCGGGTGCGAATCGAACCAACCCTTGACCGTCTGGTACTTCGCGTCGCACGGGTTGCCGACCACGCTGATGTGCCACTTGCCCTGGTCGGCGGGCAGGTCGATCACTCGCTCTTCGGCGTGCAGAACGCCATAAGCCTCGTCGGCCTTCAGCTCGCTCGGCTGGTCATCTGCCCGACAGGGGCAGGCTGCGGCGACAACCGCCAACAGCATCAGAGAAAACAGGACTCGGATCATCGGTCCCTCCTCAATAGGGTAAGGGTGGAGCAGGGGCGTAAACGGGCGTCACCGCCCACGAATTGCTGTTGAACCACTCGGCCAGAAACGTGCGTCGCGGAACCCAGGTGATTTGACGGGGATCGTTGTTGTCCAGGATGCCGGCCCACTGCTGGTCGAAATGGACCAGGCAGACCATGTGCCGGCCACCGAGGACCGTCACACCGCGTCCTCGCCGGGTCGAGCAGGCCCATTCGAGGAAACTCACGTCATTTCGACCCACGGTGTACGCGAAGCGGACGTTTTCGCGCTCCATCTTGTCGGCCAGGCCCGCGGCCCACTCGCCGTTGCCATAGGTCCGCCGCCAGTAGTCGGCCGTCGCGTAGCGGCCCTGCCATCGGAACAATGAGATCATCGAGGCGTGAACGCACGATCCCTCGCCTTCATCGCCTCGCCAATTGGCTTGACGCAGGGCGACCGGCAGATTGACGGTCGGATACTCGATCGGGACGGCCGGCGCATGACGGTTGTCTGCCGGCGGTTCCTCGAAACGGATCTCAATGCCGTCGCATCCGGCGAGGCCAACCAAGAGCAATGCGATGACGAACAGTCGTTTCACTTGAGCCTCCACGGTTTGAGCAGGATGCCTCGCCGCCGTTCGGTCCGAACCAGTCGGTTTGGGCTCCAACGACTCACGTGGTCGGTGCGAAACACGCCGACGTGGGCGTGGGCCGCGGCGCAGTATTCCGAGCAAAACAAGCTCGAAAGGTCTTGCCGCCGCAGCTTCGATTCAAGCCACGACCACCCGATCCCGCCGGCCCGAAACGCCCCGATCGCGTCGTAGTCCTTGCCGATGTACTCAAGCAGGAACGCACTGAGTCGCTTGCTCTCGAACGGATACAGCGGTCGATAGAGCGGGTAATGCCATACCCGGCCGCCATACGCTTCGACACACTCGTCGAGTTGATGGGCCTGCGTGCCCCAGACTGGCTTGCCTTGGATGACGCAGGCTAGGTCCGAGAGCGACGTGGATTCGAACAAGAGCAGTTCGCCATCGTGCTCGCCGAGGATGCCGACGTGGCTCAGGCTCCAGAACGGGATGCCGTAGGTCGCCAGGCTGATCCCCACGCTCAGCCAGCTATCGCCGCTGAAACCGACGATGTCGCCAGCCTTCGGCTCGGGCCGAGGTTTGCGGGAACACAGGAGGATCATGGTGGGATGTCCGAACGGACAGTTGATAGGCGGGAAGGGCCCGACGAGCGGGAGTCACCAGCCGGACCACCCGGCCGGCATCATTTCGTCTGCCGCACCGGGGTTTGTAGGAAGGGATGGGAGGAGGGCAGGAAAAGGTGGGTGGGAAAGACCCGATGGGCAGATGGGCCCACCGGGCAAACCCGGCTTTGGCAGTGTGATCCTTGCCGGGGGAGTCGTCAGGTTGCCTCAGTGTCTCCGTCAGTTGGGCGACGCGGTGCCGGCCGCCACGATCGCCTCAACGATGCGATGGTTGATCCGATCGACGATCGCCTCGTAGTCGTCAATGCCTTCGAGTTCTTCAACGATGATCTGGGAAATGGACTGGCCCAGCGCGAGCACGGTCGGCTTGGAGAGAAGGGCGCCGAGGTTCTGCTCGATCGTGTGTGCCGATTTGACAAGCCGCTCCACGGTCAGCAGCGCCGTGTTGATCGGGCCAAAGGCCGCAATCAGGTCGCTGTCGTTGCGGACCTTGTTGAACCGTTCCTCGATGAGCATCCGGGCCAACGCAATCTCGTCCCTGAGCGACTTGATTTGCTCGTGCTCCGACAACTGGGCCAGTCGCATCCGATGCTGCGCCTTCGTGAGAAGGTACAGCCGCTTATCTTGCTCCGCTTCCTTGTCCCGACCGCCGTGGACGCGGCACCGGTCGGAGCCAGGCTCGGCCACGTTCAAGCACTGCCCTTCGGGGGCAGCGCCGGTGCATCGTCTCGGGTCGGCAGGGTCTTTGACGCGGCGCATACTGTGTTCTTTGTGGTCTCTTTGGTTCTGAACTATACCTCTACTAAACCAGAGTCATTTCGGGGTAGGTTTGTTTCGAAAATCTGAAGATTCTTGCCGATTCGCGCAGATTTGTGCCGAAGCGCGCAGAATCGCCGCGTCGAACCAGAAAACTACTTGGG
Organism: uncultured Planctomycetaceae bacterium; assembly: GCA_964618095.1. Taxonomy (GTDB): domain Bacteria; phylum Planctomycetota; class Planctomycetia; order Pirellulales; family Thermoguttaceae; genus CAZUAM01. The sequence goes on from CAZUAM010000452.1 coordinate 3,677, forward strand.
CTCTGCCGCGTGCATCTGCCGGGCCACCTGTTCGGCCTCGGCGATCAGGGCATGAAGTGCTCTGCCCCATGCGCGGGCGTTGCCGATCGACATGCGACCGCCTTGGCCGGCGTAGGCGGAGCCGTGAAAGAAGATTTCGATCTTCGGCGTCCGGCGGCTTGCATCCGGCGGGGAGACGTCGGCGCGAATCCGCATCATCGACAGGAATTCGCCACCGGACAGCGGTTGGATGGAAAGAGAGACCTTGCCGTCGTGCTCCTCACGTTGAATCGTGCCCATCATAATGCTCTACATTGATAGTGCGATCATGCCGCGTTGTCTTGTTTCGCACGATTCAGGATACGCCATACGATCGCACTGGTGAACGCCGCGCCTCGGCGCGTCGTGTGGCCCTGGCCGTTGAGCCAATCGGCCATCTTCTGAAAGCTCTTGCCCTCCTGTTGCATCCGTTGGAGTGTAGGCACCAGGAATGCGTACTCCTCGCGAGCGTCTTTCGAGCGTTTCTTCGCCGCGGCCTTTGTCGCCTTGGACCAGCCACGCAGATGCTCACGACCATCCCAATGACCCGGCCGGGCAGAGCCGAGCTTTGCCCCGCGTGCCTTGGCGGCCTGCAGGGCGTCTCTCGCGCGGTTGCTGATTTGGGTCGCCTCGTGTTCCGCCATCGCGGCCAGCAGATGGATAGTCAGCTTGTTGGCGTCCGGATTGTCGCAGGCGACGAAATCGACGCCGCCCTCCATCAGGCCGGACGTGAAGTGGACGTTGCGTGCCAGCCGGTCGAGTTTGGCGATGACCAGCGTGGCTGCCGAGAGTCTTGCGTGCCCGATGGCTTCCGCAAGATTCGGGCGATCGGACCGTTTGCCGGTTTCGGTCTCGGTGTACTCGGCAACGACCGTGCCGCCATTCTGTTTGGCGTACTGGGCAACGGCGGTCCTTTGGGCCTCCAGGCCGAGCCCGGATCGCTCCTGTCCTTTGGTGCTGACTCGGTAGTAGGCGACGAGTTTCTTGGGACATCGTTTGGCGTTCTTGCTCTTCATCTGGTAGCTCTCATAGGTGCTCTAGGTCAATGGTGCTGAAGTACCTCTACCTCAAGTCTAATCGGCCTGTGGCTGAAGTCAAGCAGGAATCTCCCGGTGTCACAATGGTTGCGATGCCAAGAAACGCCGAACAATTCGTCGCGTTTCCCGAGAACCGGGACTATGCCTACGAGTTGGAGTTCCCGGTGCCAGGATACCACCCCTACCTACTGGCGACTCCAGCGATCCTGCACGACACCCCGGTGGAGCCGTTTCCCAGGTGTGGTAATTGTGCATCAGAACGAGGCTTTTCCAAGTGTCGTGACCGGTTCCGTGTCGGCGGTTCAGAATCACAGGCGCTATGGAACGAGTGCCTGTAGGCCCACGACAAGTTTCTCGACGATGCGGGCAAGCTCGTAGATATGCTCTGGCTTTGTGACGAGACGCTCTCCCACTTCGTACTCGGAATCCCCGGATTTGTCGATGTAGCGCTGGTCCACCATCGCCTGCCTGTGGCCAATTTTGTGGCGCCGCTGGACATGTTTGCTTAGCTCGTCATACTCAGTTGAGTTGAGAACGTCCGTGTAAGAGGTGCCGGTGGCATCGTTCCACAGCGACGAGGCGTCATCCATTCTCTGAAAGCGGTTCGTGTCCCAAGCAAAGCTCGCGGCGTTTGGCAGTTTTTCAAAGAGCGCTTCTGTCACTCGTTGCAGGGCAGTAATGAGTTTCTCCGTACAGCTTTCGAGCAACATTCGCTCGGTGTCGGCCGCTGTGTCCTGGTCGTGAGTGTTGCTGACGCTGGCCTTGATTGATTCAAGGGCATCGACGGTTTTTCGGACCGTTGCGAGAGTGTTGTCAAAGTCAGCAATGACTGAGTTGTGTCCACAGGAGGGGCAGAAAAAGGCGGCCCCTACCGATGCATAGCGACACTGGCACTCTTCGCACTCAAACTTCTGCTCCATGACTGAGGCTGCTTCAATTGGAATAACTGCCGGCAGGGATCCTGGGCGAATAGAGAGTTTCATTGTGATGAATCCAGGCTTCTGCCGCGCGTTGAAACGGCGCGCGTCTGCCTTCAGGGCCTGATTCACCGTCTTTGAAAGGTGCCGGATTGCGGCCTGGCGAATGTGTTCTTGCTGTTCTTCCGTGTTCCATTCTGTGGATTCGGCTGCTTCGCGGCAGATCGGACAAAACACCTCTTCATCTTGCACCTTGTCCCGCCAGTCTTCAAACAGAACTTTGAAGATGGACAAGCAATCCTCACGCGGGCAAACCCGGTCGAAGTATCCGCTGTCATCGAGAGGCAATTCAATGGGAACCTGGACGCCACGTTCCAACTTCTTCATCTCGCGGAGGAGTTTGTCAAACATCGCCTGTGGTCCCCGTGAAGTGGATGCGCGGGCGTCGTTCCTATGGGCCGTCATGGCCAATAATCGTTACGAATGTGTATGTCGAGTTTCGCCTTGGTTTCTTCTTCATATTGGAAACGGAACGTGTCAACCGGTTTGAGACAACTCCTCGTCGAATTTAGTGTAGCGCGG
>CAZUAM010000453.1:0-6212 GCA_964618095.1 uncultured Planctomycetaceae bacterium
AAGCCCCTGCCCCACCCGCAAAAGGAGCTGGGCGGCAAGTTCGTCGGCTCGGAGAGTTGCAAGACCTGCCACGAGAAGTCGTACATCATCTGGAAAAAGAACGGGCACGCCAAGGCCTATGCCACCTTGACCGGGTTGAATCCGCCGCGGCAGTTCGATCCCGAGTGCGTCAGTTGCCACGTCGTCGGCTGGCATCCCACGGAGTACTACCCTTACGAGACGGGCTACGAGAGCCTGGAAAAGACGCCGCAGTTGACGAACACCGGATGCGAGACGTGTCACGGTCCGGGCGGGGCCCACCTGGCCGCCGAGAACGGCAGCGACCTGGAACTCCAGGAGAAGCTGCGAAAGGCGGTGGTCGTCACCAAGGCGGAGGTGGCCGATCCGCGCTCCGGGAAACAGCACTGCTTCAGTTGCCACGACCTGGACAACAGCCCCGATTTCGACTTTGAGAGCTACTGGCCGCTGGTCGCGCATTATGAGGATGAGTAGTGGGCAGTGGGCAGTGGGCAGTAGGTAGTGGGCAGTGGGCAGTGGTGAGTGGGTGGGGTGGGGCTGGGATCTTCAACGCCCACGGGCTGCGTCCCGTGGGGTAAGGGCGGCTGACGGCGCGCCCCCTGCGCGGCCGATTTCTCTTTGCCGGCCGCAGCACACTTTGGGCGCCGGTGGAGCTGGTTCTTGACAGTCCGTCGGCGGCGTGGCAAGATAGTGATCGAAGCGGAGGCCGGGCGAGACAGTTGGTTTGCCCCGGCCGGCGGTGGCGTTTTGCCAACAGCGTGGAAGAAGGAGACGGGCGATGACCAAACCCGACGGCTTACCGGTCAGCAGACGGCGGTTTCTTCGCAGGGGCTCGGCAATGGCCGTGGGCACGGCGCTTGGCGGCAGGCTGACACCGGCGCTGGGCGGTACGGCCAAGGCGGGGATGAAGTATCGCCGCTTCGGACGGACGGACTTGACCGTCTCGGAGATCGGGCTGGGGTGTGCTTCGGGGCTGAAGTCGCGGACCCTGGGCGAATTCCTCTTCAACCGCTATCGGGAGCAGCTCCCGGCGATTGTCGACAGGCTGCTGGAGCGCGGCGGCAACTTCGTGGCCACCTCGCAGAGTTACCATGATACGGAAGAAATCCTCGGCCGGGCGCTGAAAGGCCGCCGCAAGGGAACGATCATCTTCACCGCCACGGGCCCCAAGAAGGACGTGCAGGCGGTCGTGAAGAGCTGCGAGCTGAGCCTGAAGCATTTTCAGACCGACTACATCGACTGCTACTTCGGCCACGGCGGCTGGAGTGAGCAGTTCCACGAGGCCGCCGGGAAGCTCAAACAACAGGGCAAGATCCGCTTCGTCGGCCAAAGCTCCCACGTGCCCGCCCGGCATCGGGAGCGGATCGAGGCCGACGAGGTGGACTTCATCTTCCACCCGTACAACTACATGGCCCTGGCCAAGTGGACCGAGAAGATCGACCGCAACGACGCCGAGAAGCTCTTCGAGTTGTGCAAGAAGCAGGACGTGGGCGTGCTGGCCATCAAGCCGATGACCGGACACTTCATCCCCAACTGGGCCAAGGAGACCTCGGAGCCCAAGGTCGCCAGGCTGATGGCGGAGCTGAAGGAGTTCGGCCAGGAGAACCTTTATCAGGCCTTCCTGATGTGGGTCTTGAAGAATCCGAACGTCGGCTGCACGGCGGTGGGGATGACCACGCCTCACGAGGTCGTGGAAGACTGCGCGGCGGTGACGACGAAGTTTACGGCGCTGCACCGGCGGCTGCTGGAGCACTACGCGGCGGCCGCCACGGACGACTACTGCCGGATGTGCGAGACCTGCCTGCCGCAGTGTCCGCGGGGGATCCCCATTGCCGACATCCTCCGGTTCCGGATGTACTACAAGAACTACGGCCACCGCGAGGACGCCCGGGAGCTTTACGCCGCTCTGCCGGACGGAAAGCAGGCAAGCGCCTGTGACGGCTGCGGCCTCTGCGAGCGGGCCTGTCCGAACGGGCTGGCGATCGTGGAAAAGCTCCGGGAAGCGCACGGGCTGCTGGCATGAGCCGGTATTGTGGGGCGGAAACGGCCGTCGCACCAGCTCCTCTACCTCCCGTCGGGTTTCGCTTCAAGCCGTCTCAGCAGCAGGTCGTCGATGGATCGCATGGTCCGCAACATCCCGCACCAGGATCCCGTTGCCACCCGCATACTGCTCCTTCATCAGGGACTCGCGGCAGGGCTGACAGACGGCGATGGTCACGTGGCCGTGCAGGAGCCGCGCGCCCTCGTGGGCGAGCCGATCCAGGTTGGGCGTGATCCCGGGGGTCTTGCATCCGGTCACGCCCAGCGAGTCGCAGTTCAGGTCGTCGGCGGTGATGAACAGGACGTTGAGCCGGCCGGGTTTTTCCGCGGCCGAGGCGCAGTCGAGGGCGGTCGGGCGTGCGGCCAGAATGGTAGCAAACGCAGCGAGTACGCAGTACCGAGTACAGCGTTTAGGGTCTGTCTGCATGATCATCGTAGTCTCAGCTCGATGGTAATCTTACCTTCCGGAGAGAAAACGGACAGGGCGACTGACTTCGCCAACATTGTACCACATCGTCACCCATCGGTCCTGCGCCCGGAGAAGGAACCAGACCCGCGTACAGCAAGGGGACTGGGGATGAATCGATGCTGGGCAAGACGAGGCACTGAGCCAAATGCTTGGCGAAGGGACGATTGCGATCCAGTCTCTCACCTTCACGGGGGCTGATGGAGGCACTGTTGGCGTTTCCAGGCCATTGTCGGATCCCGACAGGGTGCTGAACGGATTTCGGGACAGCGTAACCATCGAGCCTACCGCACCCGGCCGGAAGACCTTGTTGGCCGAGCAGGCTGGGCCCGTTGTGCGGGGCTGCTTTGTGGTATAATCGTTAAAGGGTCCGATGGGGTGCGTGATGATTCCTGAGAGCGACAAGGCGGCAATCGTGGAAGTGGCGACTCGCTACGGGGTCGACCGGGTGCTGCTGTTCGGCTCCAGCGCGGACCCCTCGGCCGAGGGACGCGATATTGATCTGGCCGTGGAAGGTCTGCCGCCACGGGAATTCTTCGCGTTCTACGGGGAGCTGCTCTTTGGCTTATCCAAGCCGGTTGACCTGGTTGACCTGTCGACAAACAACGCATTTGCCCAAATGGTTCGTTCTGAAGCGATCCCCATCTATGTCGGAACTCAGTCGGCGCGTCAAAGTTGAGTTTGCCAACCTGGAGCGCATCCTCGACGCGTTTCCTGCAATCGAGGCATTGCCGGCGCTTTCCGTGCTGGAAACTGCGGGAACCGCCGCGCTGCTGCATAACTTCTACAACGGGATAGAAAACATCTTTAGGCAAATCCTTCGCGCCCGCGGGCTCGATGTGCCTACTGGGGATTCTTGGCACCGCGATTTGGTGAACCTGGCGTGGGCAGAAGGAATCGTTTCGGAAACGACGGCTAACCAACTGAGGCAGTACCTGGCATTCCGCCACTTCTTCAGCCACGGTTACGGTGTCGAGTTGGACGTGGAGCAAATGCAGCCTTTGGTTGAGGAACTACCAGACCTTTACGGCCGGTTTCGCCGCCACATCGAGAATGCCCTGGGGGACGACCACAGCCACCGGTGAACGGCCCTGTAAAAGTGCCGGGCGCGTTTTCCGTCCCTCGGCGCGCGCACGAATCAAGTGTTTGTGCGGGCCATGCTCGGGGGTTTGGGGTCGTGGGTTGCCCCCGAGGATGAGGTGGGGTAAAATGCGATCGCGAGGAGCTTCTGATGCGGGTAGGTGGCCGGGGGGCTTTTACACTGATCGAGCTGCTGGTGGTGATCGCGATCATCGGGATCCTGATCGCGCTGTTGCTGCCGGCGGTGCAGGCGGCCCGGGAGGCGGCCCGAATGGCCCGGTGCCAGAACCACCTGAGGCAACTGGCCTTGGCGTGCCTCCAGCACGAGGAGGTGCACGGGCATTTTCCTACCGGAGGCTGGGGCTGGGCCTGGGCACCCCATCCGGACCGCGGCTTTGGGGTCCGTCAGACGGGCGGATGGGGATACAACATCCTGCCGTTTATCGAGCTGGAGTCGCTGCATGAGCTCGGGGCGGGGGGGACGGAGGCTCAGATTCGGGCCACCAACAGGGTTCGGATCGGCACGCCGGTGAGCATCTGGAACTGTCCCAGCCGGCGGCCGGCCAGGGCGTATCCGATCGATCCCAACCACTCCGTGTGGTTCATCCATCAGCCCTATCTGTGTGACCGGCTGAGCGTGACGATCCACAACGACTACGCCGCCAACGGGGGCGAGTACATCATTGGTTTCAGCGCCGGCCCTACCAGCTTGACCCAAGGCGACAGCGGCAGCTACTCTTTTCCGAGCCTCAGCGGCAACACGGGTATCACCGCCAACCGGAGCCAGATCACCCTGGCCGAACTGATCGACGGAACGACCAACACCTACATGCTTGGCGAGAAGTATCTGAATCCGGATCACTACGCCACGAGCGTCAACTACGGCGACGACCAGAACCCCTACAACGGCGACGACCGCGACATCGTCCGTTTCACGGGCGGACGCCCGCCTTGGCAAGACACCCCGGGACTGACCCAGACCTGGCGCTTCGGCAGCGCCCACAGCGGCGGCTTCAACATGGCCTTCTGCGACGGCTCGGTGCATCCGATCAGCTATTCGATCGACAAGCAGATTCACACGTGGCTGGGTAACCGTCGCGACGGTCAGGTGATTAGCGCGGGCAAGTTCTGAGCTGCCGGCGAGCCCCGGCTTCCTGGTGCACAAGTGCCGGGGATGGGAGGTAAGCGGGTTTGGGGGTGTAAGAGATCGACGCCTGTGATTCCGCCCCCACCGGCCGCAGTCGGTGGGCGTTTATGGCAAACCGGCCTCCTGCACCACTGCCTACTGCCCACTGCCTACTGCCTACTGCCCACTGCCCCACTACTCCTCCCCAATTTCGGCCATCACCTGGTCGGGGATGTTGAAGTTGGCCGAGACGTTTTGGACGTCCTCGTGGTCGTCGAGGCGCTCGATGAGCTTGAGGACCTTTCGGGCGGTGGGGGCGTCGAGGTCGACGGTGTTCTGGGGAACGCGGGTGATCTGGCTTACTTCCAACTCAAATTCGGCGTGCTTCAGGGCTCGGGAGACGTCTTGGTAGGCACCAGGGTCGCAGGTGATTTCGTAGCTACCGGCGTCGAGCTTGACGTCGTCGGCGCCGGCCTCCAAGGCGAGTTCCATCAGCTTGTCTTCGTCGACCTTTTCGGCGGGGACCAGGAACAGGCCCTTGGTGTTGAACATCCAGGCCACGCAGCCGGCACCGCCGAGCTTGCCATCGGAGAGTTCGAAGCACTTGCGGATTTGCGGGGCGGTACGGTTGCGATTGTCGGTCAGGACTTCGCAGAGCACGGCCACTCCGCCGGCCCCGTAGCCCTCGTAGACGATCTCTTCGAAGTTGCCGCCGTCGAGTTCGCCGGTGCCTTTTTTGATCGCCCGTTGGATGTTGTCCTTGGGCATACTGACGGCCCGGGCGTCGTCGATGGCGTAGCGGAGGCGGAGGTTGGCGTCGGGATCTCCGCCGCCGGTTCTGGCGGCGACGATGATGGCCTTGGAGAGCTTGCTCCAGAGCTTACCGCGCTTGGCGTCGACCAGTGCCTTTTTGTGCTTGATACCTGCCCAATGGGAATGGCCTGCCATGATTGCACTTCTCGCGATTAGTCAGAATGGAACGAATTGTCACTCACGAAACCTCAACACGGCATTAGCAACGGAGCCTGGTTCCGTCTTGCAGCTATCGAATTCATGCGCGTTCTTATCCGTTATGCCGATCTGGTACTCGATCCCACCCCTGTGTTGGTGACTCAAGAATTTGTTCGTCTTCACGTCCTCATTTGACATGACCCAGTACACGATCGTATCGACCCACACTCCCACGAAGATAAATGCGTCACAAACATCAAGCTTGAGCTGCTGGAAGTTCATCCAAAACGGCTGATCGGAGCCAAGCCGTAACGCTTTGGAAACCAGGCTTCCTCGCTTCTTCGTGTTGATTGCCCTTGCTGCCTTGACTTCAACACGCTTGCCGTCGAACCAGAGGTCGTACTGCCCGCCATATTCGGGATCCAGGGATCGGTCAGGCTTGCGAAATCTGGCATCCAAGTCCATGACATGCTTCTCACACCATATTTGGCCGAAGATCCTTGGTGCCAGGCCGTAGAGATCCAAATACGG
>CAZUAM010000454.1:0-6210 GCA_964618095.1 uncultured Planctomycetaceae bacterium
CCGCCGTTTGGCTCGGACCGGCTGCCTTGTGCCATTCTCTGTCTCCGGTGTACCCCTATTTCGGGGTGGACATTCCTGCACTATCTCGTCGATATCGTACTTGTGCCGATTGGAGGCTGCAATCGCGGGGATCGTCTCACGGCGCAAGTTGCTTTGCTGACAGTTGTTGCGTCGCGTGACGCTCAGGCCGCCGTACCGGCGGCCGCTAAACAGCGATGCGCCGCCGACCGACACGTTTAGCGGCCGACGGTACGTCGGCCCCCGGCAGCGCCGCATTTGTCAAGCCGCCGACAGACACGTTTAGCGGCCGACGGTACGTCGGCATTTGGGACGGTCTCCAACCGCGGTCCCTCGTGGAAGAGGGCCGAGTCGCCGATTGGGCGAGAGATCTCGCGAGCTGGCGTGCGCCGCGGGCGCGGTTGTCGTCCAAATTCCTGGAGATCGAAACGTTGACTTCCAAAAGCGGGCGGGGAAATAATCACCGGGGGAAACGGATCATGTTACGCTACCGAATCACTCGCTACACCGACGGCCGCTACTTGGTGCTTCCCGCCCCGCTGTCGATCATCCCGATCAGCGAAACGTACGCCACTCGGGCGGCCGCGCGAGACATGGCCGACTGGCTCAACGGGCTGCGGCCCGGCGTGCTTGACGACCGCTGGGGCAGGACGCCACCGTTCGAGGCGGCTCAATCTGCCTAGCGCGGCGTCGCCTGGGGCGCCGGATGGACGGCGAGCGAGCCCTGCTGAGGGGCTGGCTGGGGCTGCCCCAGTCGGCATTGCGGGCGGCCGTTGCGACGCGGCGGCCAAGCAGTTCGTCCCCGGAAGCGTGCAGTTCCATTTACTCGAAGATTCCTGCCCCGAAGGCGTCCTCGGCCGACTTTTGGGATTGGGGCTGGTGTGCGGGAGCCTTGTGTGGACCGCGGGGCCTCTGGGCAGCTTGGACCTGGGCCGGCTCGACGGCGGGCGGCTTTTCCGCCGGGGGTGGCGGGGCCGGAGCCTCCTGGTCGAGATCGTCGTAGCTGGGGACGTACCCGGGCATCGTCGAGCGTGATTTTTCCTCCGTGAAGGACCGAATGACCCGGCCCTGGATCATCTCCCGACAGACGGAATTGATCGGATGCGCGATGTCGGCATACAGCTTGGCGCGGCCTTCTTCGTCTTTGATGGCCTGCTGTTCCTTCAATCGCGTGCCACACTGGTTGCAAAAGGCTGCCCGAAGATGATTCTTGCAGCCGCATTGGGGACAGTGGGCGGTCAGCTTGCGACTGGGCATCGCCACGAAGGGGCCGGTGGCACCCTCGATGATCTTCAAATCACGAACCACGAACGAGTCGTCGAAGGTGATTGAACAGAACGCCTGTAGTCGCTCTCCCGGCTCGTCCATGAGCTTGACGCGAACCTCGGTGATTTGCACGGTCGTTCTCCTTACGATACGGGCGACCTAACGGCAGTTTTGCACTGCAAACACGCTACCTACGCCGTTTGCCTGTAAACGTCTGGCCACGCGTCGGGCATGACGCGCGTGACGACAAAGCCCAAAGTAAGATGTCCCACTTCCGCTCATGCCATGACCCAGACAATCCTGGCGTGCCAACTCGCGTTGTAGTCGTCCGATCCAGGGCGACAACTTCTCGGCGGCCGGCTGCAACCGGTTGAACAGAAGCCGGCCGGTCCGGCTGGTGTTTCCTCGGGCGAGGGCCTCGAGCAAGGCTGCCAGTGTTTGGGGGCGTGTGGCGGGCCGACAGACGTCGTAGACGGCGGCGGTCGACAGCCCTGCGGGGGGGTAAACGACCACAAAGTGTAGCACGGCTGCACTGGCCACCGGCTCGACGCGTTCCCCTCGCCCCCGGCAGATGGCCGGGCCGCCGGCGAGGAAAAAAGGCACGTCACTGCCCAACTCGGCGGATATCCGGGCTAGTTGGCCCGACGACCGGCCGAGGCCCCAGCCTTGGTTGGCGGCTACCAGGGCAGCCGCCGCGTCGGTGGAGCCTCCGCCCAGTCCCGCCGCGATGGGGATCCGCTTGACCAACCGCAGGGTGGCACCGGAATCGACGCCGGCCTGCTGCCGAAGGAGTTCGACAGCCCGCAGCACCAGATTCTCGCGCCCTTCCGGCAGGACTTCCCCCCTCAGGCCGGTGGGCCCGCTAGCCCCATTAATCCTCTGGCATCTCAGTTCAAGCTGGCCTCTGGGTCCCTTCCTAAAATACAGGGTATCGTACAGACCGACGGGGCAGATGAGAGTTTCGATCTCATGGTACCCGTCGTCGCGTTTGGCCAGCACCTCGAAGAACAAGTTCAGTTTCGCCGGCGCATGGACTACCAGTTCGACCTCGGACCGGTGGACATGCATCCGCCTGGATCCTTCATTGTCGACGGCCATTTCCACGCCGCGGGGATCCGCCGAACTGTTCTGTCCGGAGGCACAAACCCACTTCAGCAGTGTCGATTCTACCGGTCCCCGGGTGCCCCGTCAAGCTGGGACCCGGCTAATCCCGTCCAAAAAGGGTAAGAGTTTCTCTGGTGTTCCTTCTGTTTTTCACCTCCCACGGGATGGTGGGATGCTTGGACCGAGTGGGGAGCCTGAAGTCCGCGTTCGGAAGACAGGCACTTATGGGGGACGTGGCCCCCACGGACGTGCGGTCTCCGGGCGTCCGGCGTTGGGCTTCCGCCTCTGGTGGCCTATTATTAGAATGCCTGGTCGCCCGGCCCGCCTCCGCGCCTGGAGACGCCCCGGCGGTTCTTGTATGCGGAGCTCTCGATGAGCCAAACGCCTCCCCCGGCTGCTCCGGCGAAGACCACGCGACGGCCGGGAATTGTGAAGTCCTTGTACCTTTGGGTTCTGCATTGGGCCGATACGCCCTACGGCACGCCGGCGTTGTTCTGCCTATCGTTTGCCGAGAGCTCGTTTTTTCCCATTCCCCCGGACGTGCTTCAGATCGCGCTGTCGGTTTCCAAGCCTCGCCGTTCTTTCTATTACGCGCTGATCAGCGGGTTGGGTTCGGTTGCCGGGGCCTTTTTGGGCTGGATCATCGGGGCGGGGCTATGGTGGGCACTGGAGGGATTCTTCCATCAATACGTCCCCGGTTGCTCGCCCGAGAATATTGCGTACGTTCGCGAGCTGTATCAGGACAACGCATTCCTGGCCATTTTAGGCGCAGCGTTCACACCGATTCCGTTCAAGGTGTTCACCATCACGGCCGGCATGGCCGAGATTTCCATATGGGTCCTGCTGCTGGCGTCTTTCCTCGGGCGGTTCGCCCGTTTCTTTGCGGTGGCCGGATGCATCTTCGTTTTCGGGCCCAGTGTCAAGCGACTGCTCGATAAGCATTTTGGATGGGCCACGTTGGTGTTCTTCATCCTGCTAGTCGGCGGCTTCCTGCTGATCAGGTGCCTGATCCACTGATCGCGGCCGGGCCTAGCGAGCCGAACCGTGGCGAGGGGCCAGAAACGTCGTCTCTCAGGTGCCGCTGCGTTCCGCCGTCGGCCACACCACGCTCGTCATTCAGCATTCAGCATTCAGCATTCATCATTCAGCATTCGCCTCGGCCGCCAGGCTGGCGCAGACGAGTTGTTCGTCGTTACGGGCGAAGACGTGTTTGTATGCGAACGCCGGGTGGGACCAGGTTACGCCATCGCCGCGTGAGAGCTGCCCTCGGGTGGGCTTGATCAGCCGGGCGCGGCCGAGCTCTTCGAGTCCCTTGGGGGAGAGGCGGGCGATGATCAACTCGCCGCGGTCGTTGAAGATCCAGACGTTCCGGCCGTTGCGGACCAAATGGGCCGTACCCCAGCGGACCTGGGAGGTGGCGGTGGCGTCTTCCCAGATGCGGTCGCCGGTGGCCGCGTCGAGGCAGCGCATCAGCCCGTAGCCGTTGACCCCGTAGACGTGGGTGCCGTCGAAGTACGGGGTGCAGATCAGGGCGTGGAGTCCGTCGGTTCGGCGCTGGGCGGTTCCTCGGCGCCACCAGAGTTTTTCGACGGCGGGCTGGTCGGGGCGGAGGCGGAGCATGAGGGCCCCCTTATCGACGGCCGTGATGAGCAGGCGATCTTGATGCCGGACGGGGGTGGCGATGCCGATGACGTAGCGCGTGTAACCGACCTCGTGCTGCCAGTAGAGTTCGCCGGTGGCTGCGTCGAGTCCCACGACTCGGGAGCCGGTCCAACAGACCAGCACGCGCCGGCCGGCCTGGTCGATCAGGATGGGGGCGGAGTAGGAGGGCTTGTCGTCGAGCGCGGCCCAGCGCCGCCGGCCGGTCTTTTTGTCCAGGGCCACGATGCACGCCCCGTCCTCTCCCCCGATCTGGAGGATGACCAGATCGCCTTCGACCAGTGGAGCGGAGGCGACTCCCCAGGTGGGCACGCGGGCCTTGAAGTCGTCGACGGGGTCCTTCTGCCAGAGGACTTCTCCGCTGGCGGCGTCGAAGCAGAAGAAATGGCCCACCGCCCCCAGCGAATAGGCCCTGCCGTCGTCGATGGTCACCGACGCCCGGGGCCCGGCACGGTAACTGATCTTGCGATAGTTGCAGGGGTAGGCATGGCTCCAGATCCTCTTGCCGTCGGTCCAGCGGAAACAGTGGACGCGTTCGATCTCGTCCGGCTCGGTCACCCGATCGGTCAGGTAGACGCGCCGCTGGGCGACGGTGGGCCCGCTGTAGCCGCTGGAGATCGGGGTGGTCCAGCGGAGTTTGATCTGGGGTGCATCGAGTTTCTGGACGATCCCCGACTCGTGCCAGACTCCGTCTCGGCCGGGCCCTCGCCACTGGGGCCAATCGTCGGCCGGGAGTGTGCCTTGGAGGACGCAGGTCAGCCAGAGGGTCGTCAGCAGGGTGTGTGTTTTCATGGAAGTCGGAATTGGTCAGGGGGAAATGGGGATCGGCGAGGAGGGTTCCGCCACGGCTCGAGGCTTTCAACGGTGGCCGGCAGTTTCCAGGTCAGGCACCCAAGCGGAAGCCTGGGATCGCAGGATCCGTTTCAAGGCGGGAGCCAGTGCTTTGGCATAGGTCTGGGTGCCCAGGGGGCCGTAATGTTCGTCGTATCGGCCGTCCACGCGGACACAGGTATAGATGGAAGACGTGTCGGTGAATTCCTTTTCAAGACTCGAGAATTGCACGCCTGCTTCAGCGCAGTCGGCGGCGAAGCTCCGGGAACTTCCGCGATCGGAACCGTTGTACGAGCACGTGGCCAGGAAGGCCGCGCCCCGGCTCCGGCAGATCCGGTCCATTTCGGCGAGCAACTCTTGCAGGGCCTCGCGTCCGCCGTTCTCCGCCGCCCAGGCGTGCCATTTCGCGTAGTCCGAAGGGGGCACGATCTGTTTCCCGTCGGGGAACTCGAGTGGGCTGAACGGTCCAAAATCGATACGGCGCCAGCCCTCCAGACAGCGACGGAGCAGAACCGAACGATCCTCGAGCCATCCGGTCACCTTGTCCGGTGTACTCAAGAGCGGAGGGGGCGGTGTCCATCCGTAGAATCGCTTGCCCCAGGGAACGGCGGGGTCGGTGACTTCAACTTCCCGGAATTTCCCGGTCCGCTGATCACGTACCAGATAAGGTCCCTTGAAAGGATAGCGGAAGTCGGGGACGGTGTTTTCCTCGAGGTCGTTTCCACAGTAGGTATAGACCGCCGCCTTGATGCAGGAGAATCGCTCGAAGCACTGGATGAGCATCCGCTTGGCCTGGAGAGTGTTGTAGCTTCGGACTCCTGCGTTGAGGACCCGAACGTCGAATTCCTCTTCGAGCAGCTTGGCGACTTCGGAGGGGACGGTTTGGTCGTCGCTGACTTCGGCACAGAAGATGACCGAGTCGCCGACGAAGAGCACGATGGGCGACCGGCCGTCGCCGGGCCAGCCGTATCCGTTGCGATAGCCGAACTCGTCGGTCGTAACCAGGGGGTTTTCCTCGATGAACCAAGTGCGATAGCTGCCGTTCGGGCGGTTTCGAACGCCGAAATGCGGATCGCACACCGCAAAGTACTCCAAGGGATTGATTCTCTGCTCTCCACCTACGGGGCGCTTGGGGACTGGGGGTCCTGGTTCCGGGCCGGGGCCGCACAACCGCATCAGCAGTTCCAGGCAGAGCAGAGACGAAACGACGAGCACGGCAGTGAAGATCAGCTTCTTCCAGAGGGGAAGTCTGATGCGGACTGCCTTGTGGGCCATCAGAGGTCACCTTGCAGTGAGGCGGGAACTCGCCCGGGGCCTTACCACCAGCCTACA
>CAZUAM010000455.1:0-6188 GCA_964618095.1 uncultured Planctomycetaceae bacterium
ATGGCCTTGAGCTGGGCGACTACCTCTTGGGCCATTTCCGGGTTATTCCAGAAGTCGGGCGTGGCCATCTGTTTTTCGATTGCCTCGGCCCGGGATTGCTGGGCGGCGTAGTCAAAGAGAGTCCCGGAGTTGGAGGATCCGCTGCTGGATCGCCTCGGCGCGATCGATGAGTTCTTTGTCCATGGAACTGCTCCTAGAGGGTGGGGCCCGGCACGTGCAAACATTTTATTATATCATCTTCCGGGTACGGGAGAAGACGGGATTTGGCAAGGGCGGGCGGCAGGGGGCGGCGTTTGGCCCTTCCGCCCTCGGTTTTCGACCGATACACTTCAGGAAGGGGTAGTCTCAACCACCTTATTCTCAGGTTCCCGACCCATGTCACGTGTCGTGTTGGCCATGTCCGGCGGTGTGGACAGCAGCGTGGCGGCCTGGCTGCTCCGCGAGGCGGGGCATGAAGTGCTGGGGCTGTTTATGCGGCACGGGCAGGCGTTGGAGGCCGCCCGCAGCCGCGATCCTGGACCGGGCGACGCCGGCACCTCCGGCCGGCACAAGCAGGGCTGTTGCAGCGCCGCCGATGCGGCGGACGCGCGGCGGGTGGCCGAGATGCTGGGCATACCGTTCTACGCGGTCAATTTTGAGCAGGAATTTGCGCGGATCGTCGATTACTTCGTGGAAAGCTACACGGCCGGACGCACGCCCAACCCCTGCATCGTCTGCAATACCTGGCTGAAGTTCGGCAAGCTGTTCGAGTATGCCGACAGCGTGGGGGCGGAGTTCGTGGCCACCGGCCACTACGCCCGGTTGGTGCCGGTCGGCGGCGGCGAGATCGCGCTGTGCCGGGCCCAGGATTCGGCGAAGGACCAGTCGTACGTGCTGTTCGGGATCCGGCGGCGGTTGCTGCGGCGGCTGAAGTTCCCGCTGGGCGGGCATCGGAAGGAAGACATCCGCGGGATCGCCGGCCGGCTGGGGCTTCGCGTGGCCCGGAAACGCGACAGCCAGGAAATCTGCTTTGTGCCCGATCAGGACCACGCGCGGTTTGTCCGGCAGCGACGGGGCGAGGTGGACACCTCGGGCGAGATTGTGACCACCGACGGCAGCGTGGTCGGCCGACACGACGGCCTGGAGCGTTTTACGATTGGCCAGCGCAAGGGACTTCGTCTGGCGTTTGGGGAGCCGCGTTACGTGGTGCGGATCGAGGCAGACAGCCGCCGGGTGGTGATCGGCACCAGGGAAGAGCTGGCCCGGTCGGAGCTGACCGCGGCGGAGGCCAACTGGCTGATCGACGAGCCGCCAGATCTCGCCAAGACTGGACCGCTCCGGTGCCAGGTGAAGATCCGCTACCGCAGCCGGCCGGTCGATGCCAAGGTTGAAGCTTTGCCGGGCGGGCGCTTCCGCGTCGAGTTCGACGAGCCTCGCCACGGCATTGCCCCCGGGCAGGCGGCGGTCTGCTACGACGCCGATCGAGTGCTGGGCGGCGGGTGGATCGAGTGAACGCGGAAGGTGGGGGACCGTTTAGCGGCCGCCGGTACGGCGGCCTTCTGCCTACTTCAACTCCGGCACCGGGCGGTCCATTGCCCAGTGGATGGCACCGACCAGCAGCATGCGGAACTGGGGCTGGGCGAAATCGTCGCGGTGGCCCAGGGAAGTGAAGAACACGCGGCCGCCCTTGTAGCTTCGCGTCCAGGCGACCGGCTCGCTGAGGTTCAGCACGGAACCGACCAGCAGGACGGTGGCCTTCTCGTCGAGCGGCTTGACGCGGTAGATCGAGCCGCGGCTGTGCCACTGGGTGGGTCTGACGCGGGCCAGGATGGGGTGGTCGGCCGCCTGGGTGGCAACGGTCACGTCGGTGCCCAACTGGTTGGGGCCGTGGCCGTGGTACCGGCATCCGAGCACGTCGCGATCGAAGCTGGGCCATTGCTGCGAGCCGGCCGGCAGTTTGCCGCCCGGGGCAAAGCCGTGATTGGACGTCCGCAGCGCCACCAGAGGCCTGCCCGAACCCAGGTATCTGCGGAGCAGCTCCATTTGCTCCTTCGGCAGCGCCCGACGGCGGACGAATAGCACCGCCACGTCGGCCGTCTCCAGGGCCTCGATTCCCGTCAGGTCGTGCTTGCCGTGGCCCAGCACTACCGTGCATCGGTAGTTGAAGCAATCGCGCAGGAGCTGCGCGAAGGCCGGCAGGGTCGTGGCGGCCCCGTACTCGTCCTCGTTGACCAGAAAGACGACGTGGGGGCGCTTGTCTTGCTTGAATGCGAAGGCGGGCCCGCCGAGGAAGTCGCTGCTGGTGATCGTGGGGCACCAGTACTTCTCGATGTGCTCGACCACCATCTCGGTGCCCCGGAAATGGCTGACAAAGGGGGACATCCGCGGGTTGTACATGCTGTCGGTCATGTCGCGGACCAGCACGACGTTCTTGCCCTGGTAGACCATCTGCCGGATGCTGAAGGGCCGGCCGAGGACGCACATGTTGGTGTGCACGCCCATCACGATCACGTTCTCGATACCCCGCTGCTGCATCAGGTAATAGGCCTCGGCGCTGTCGGTGATGGCATCGCCCGGCTTGATCTCGATGGTGTCGATCTGGCTTCTCCAGGGGCTGCCGCCGGGGCACCTGGGCTGGCAGGGACAGCCGCCGTCGGAGTCGTCGATCGGCAGCCGGTCGCCTTCGCGCTTTGCGTCCAGGGAGCACCAGCCGCGAAGCGGGACCTTGGGCTCGACCTTGGGCGCCTGCTGGGCCAGCTTGCGCTGGGGCGTGTCCTTGTAGGCGTCCAGCGTGCCGCTGGGGGCGTGGATGATCAGCACGCCGCGTTTTCGGGCCTCGCTCACGAGCCGGTTCATCCGCGGGGCCATTTCGGCCACCCTGGCCGTGGCCGACTTGCACCAGTGCTTGTCCCACATGTCGCAGATCACAATGGCCGTCTTGTTCGGGTCCCATTGGACGGTCTTGTAGACGGGCCGGGACTCCCAACTGCCTTTGGGGATTGCCACCCGGCTGCGAGTGTGAAGCGTAAGCGTCCGCGAAGGCCCCGGATCGGCCGCCAGTGCGAGTGGGCCGGTCAGGACTGCGGCCAATAGTAGCGTGCCGGAAAGGAGGTTGTGTTTCATGGTGGTAGCTCCTATACTTCGTGGTGAGTGGCTTGTGGGAGGCGTCTCCGACGGCGACTGCACCACCCACAGACCCTAATCGCCGACAGAGTCGCCTCCCACAGCTTCTGATTCCCGCACGTCCTCTGTTATCTGGTCAACGTCTTGGCGTCTTGCACGTGTCCCGGCGGGCGGCAATTCTTGCCCTGGCGGCGGCCGTCGCCGAGGTCTTGGCGGCAGGCTTCGGCCAGGGCCTCCAGCCGCCGGACTACTTCGGGGTGCTGCCGGGCGAGGTTGTTTTGTTCGCCGGGGTCGCTCTCCAGGTCGTACAGTTGCGGGGCCACCTGGCGGGGCTCTGCCGGCTTGCCGCGGACCGGCTGTTTGCGGGCGAGGTGCAGCTTCCACTTGCCGGAGCGGACCGCCTGGAGGTCGGCCACGCGGTAGTAGAAGAACGCCTCGTGCGGGCTCTTGGCGCCTTCCCGGCCGGAGATCAGCGGCCAGATGTCTTTGCCGTCGATGATCCGATCGGTCGGGGCGGTGGTGCCGGCCAGCTTGGCCAGCGTGGGCATGAGGTCCAGGGTGCTGGCCAACTCGCGGCAGGCTGTGCCGGCGGGGATCTTGCCGGGCCAGCGCATGATGCACGGCTCGCGCATGCCGCCTTCCCAGGTGCTGCCCTTGAAGCCGCGCAGCGGCGCGTTGCTGCCGCCCCAGCGCGGGGCGGCACCGTTGTCGGAGGTGAAGATCACCAGCGTCTGCCGGTCGATGCCCAACTTCTTGATCGTGCCGAGGATCTCGCCGGTCGACCAGTCGATTTCTTCGACCGCGTCGCCGAACCGTCCGTTGGCGGATTTGCCGGCAAACCGCTCCGAGGCGTAAATCGGGTTGTGGGGGAACGTATGCGGCAGGTACAGGAAGAACGGTTTGTCCTTATTCGCGGTGATGAACTTGACCGCCTGGGCCGTGTAACGCGGCGTAAGCTGCGACTGGTCGGGCTCGGTTTCGATCACTTCTTCATCGCGCAACAGCGGCAGCGGCGGGTAACGCTTGTTGTACCCGTGGCCCATGTCGTTGGAAAATGGAATGCCGAAGTACTGGTCGAACCCTTGGCGGGTGGGCAGAAAGTCGGGCTGGTCGCCCAGGTGCCACTTGCCGACGATCGCGGTGGCGTAGCCGCGTTTTTTGAGCACCTCGGAGACGGTGATCTCGCGGGGATTCAATCCGCGCTGATTTCCCGGGAACAGGACCCAGCCGCCCTTCTCGTTCTGGTGCAGCCCGACCCGTCGGGGATAGCAGCCGGTCATCAGTGAAGAACGCGACGGGCTGCACACGCCGCTGGTCGAGTAGAAGTCGGTAAACCGCATTCCCTCGGCGGCCATGCGGTCGAGGTTGGGCGTACGATGTTTTTTGGAGCCGAACGGCCCGATGTCGCCGTAGCCCAGGTCGTCGCAGAAGATGATCACGAAGTTCGGCGGCCGCTGGTCGGCCGCTACGGCGCGGGGCAAGGGCACTGCGGCGGTCGCGATCAGGAAGGCCAGCAAGAGAAACGTGCGTGGGCAGGTCGGCTGGTAGCACTTCATCGCATGTCTCCTCGCGATCTGCTTGGGTTCCAAACGGGAGCTTGATCATACCAGATCGGCCCGAGCTGAGCCATCTTTACCATGCCAACAGGTTGCATTATGGTCCCCACGAGGCGGGGCAGAGCTGCGTGGCAAACTGGCCAGCAGAGGGGGACTTTGCGGATCGGGGTCGGGAAAAATCGCCGATTGGAGTTTTTTGGTGGTCCGCCCGTTGACGGGCCTGGCGAAAGTTGATATGCTTTGGGGTTCTCGCGCCCGATAGCGGGCGTTTCTTTGGCAAGCTGGAATTGGGATAACCGGAGGACTTCCGTGGCCGGTCCAACCAAGGAGATGATTCGCATCCGCATGGAGGCCTACGATCACGCCATCCTGGATCAGAGCGCGATGGAGATCGTCGACACGGCCAAGCGGACCGGTTCGGTGGTCCACGGCCCGATTCCCTTGCCCACCCGCATCGAGCGCTACACCGTCTTGTCCAGCCCGCACGTGGACAAGAAGGCCCGCCAGCAGTTCGAGATCCGCACGCACAAGCGGTTGATCGATATCTTGCAGGCGACGGCCAAGACGATCGAGGCATTGAACAAACTGAGCCTGCCGGCCGGCGTGGACATCAAGATCAAGGCCACCAGCAGGCGGTGAGGCACCGGCGGCGTTTACAACCCGGTTTTCTGGGTCGACATATGCACGGGAAGCCCGGCGGGTAAACCCGGCCACGAGCCGTGCGTTCCTCCCTGGCGACGTAGGAAAAGGCAAGAGCGATGCCAGTTGGACTACTCGGCCGGAAGGTCGGGATGACACAGATCTACGACAAGGCCGGTGAGGTCATCCCGGTGACCGTGTTGCAGGTGGGTCCGTGCCACGTGCTGCAACTGAAGACGGCGGCGCGGGACGGCTACGAGGCGATTCAACTGGGGTATTTGGATAAGCCGCGTCGTCTTGCCAGCCGCAGTGTACGCGGCCACGTCGCCAAGCTCGACAGCAAACGCCAGCGGACTCGCGCTGCGGCGGGGGTCGAAGCCGTCGGCAAGGCCGGCTGCGAACCGAAGCGGTTCGTTCGCGAGCTGCGGGGCTCGATCGCCGGTTACGAGGTCGGCCAGGAACTCAGCGTCGCCGTCTTCTCCGAAATCAAGGCGGTCGACGTGGTGGGCACCAGCAAGGGCCGCGGGACCGCCGGGGCCATGAAGCGGCACAACTTCCGCGGCCAGCGGGCCTCTCATGGTGTGAAGAAGGTCCACCGCCACGTGGGCGGCACCGGATGCAGTGCCGATCCCAGCCGGCTGTTCAAGGGCAGAAAGATGGCCGGCCGGTACGGCAACGTCCGCTGCACCGCTCGAAACCTCAAAGTGGTCCGGATCGACGCGGAAAACAACCTGCTGGTGGTCTGCGGGGCGGTCCCCGGCCCCAACGGCGGGTTCGTAATGATTCAACAGACTAATAAGTTGTGAGTGGGATTTGGGATTAGGGATTTGGGATTTGGGATTAGGGATTTGGGATTTGGGATTTGGGATTTGGGATTTGGGATTTGGGATT
>CAZUAM010000456.1:0-6181 GCA_964618095.1 uncultured Planctomycetaceae bacterium
GCCCGGATCCGAGGAAAACGCGAGGATTCCCCGCCGGCTGGAAAACAAGCTGGCCTACGCCCTGGAGGCCACGGAGATCGAGATCCGCTCTTACCATACGCATCGCTACCCCGAGCCGCCGCTGGTTCCCTATCCGCATTTGGACGACAACCGGAACGACTTCACGGTCGAGTTCATGTCCAACGAGCTGGGGTGGCAGGACCCGATCACGGTGACGGTCAAGCACCAGTTGGCCCTGTTGCCGGGTCCGGGACGACTGCTGGCCCGGTGGGTGCGACGCCCGGACGGATCGCGCGACACGGTCGCCGAGAGGATCGGCCGGGTTGGCAAGGTCTACGTGTACCCCTTGGAGGCCTCGGCCACCATGGGTAACGAGGGCGAGAAGTCGGTGATTCCCTATCAGTACCGCGAGACATCGCTGATCCCTGATGAATACCCCGCGTACTAGGACGATCAACCAGTTAGCTGCCGCGGTAGTACGGCTGCCGATGCGCCTTCACCGGGACCAGCGGGGCACGATCAGCATTGTCTCGGTGTTCGCGGTGATCCTGTTGACCATGTTGTTGGGGATGGTCATGAACGTGGGCCGTCAGGTCGACGGGAAGGTCCGGACGCAGAACGCGGCCGACGCGGCGGCCTATTCGGGCGGGCTGGTGATGACCCGGGGAATGAACAACCTGGCGTTTACCAATCACCTCTTGGCCGACGTGTTCGCCCTGACGGCCTTTATGCGGGAGGCCCGGGATCGCAACGCCGAGTCCTACACCGACGAGATCCTGGCGGCCTGGGAGAACGTGGGGGCGGTGTTTGCCGGCTCGGGTTTTCCGAAGTTCGACGACTTGGGGTCGGCCATCGTCCAGAAGGTCCCCTACGAGCAGCGATTGGTCAACACCTGGGGCGAGTGGAGCGCGGCCACCAGCGAACTTGTCCTGCCCATGCTGGAAGAGATCCTTCGGGAGGAGCTGATTCCCGAGTACCAGCGGGCGGTGGTGGAGGCGTTTCCCGATATCGCTCAGGCAGCCGCCCGAGAGGTGGCCCTGCGCCACGGCGCCGTTGGCGGGAGGCGTGAGGAGATGCTCGCCGTGCTCTGGCGCTCGTCGGGGGAGCCGGTGGGCGGCGAGAGCGAGCTGAGCGATCCGTCGTTGCCGGTGGTCGACCCGGTGGCGGGCTCCGGCGGCGGCACCTGCACCTGCTTGTGCTGTGGCGGAGGCAATGCAGCGGGCGGCTCCGGTGTCCAGCAAGGCGGAGATTCGCAGGATTACGCCTCCACCGCAAGCAAACAACGCCGACGGCTTGCCTACCACTACCTCCGCCAATGGAACAGCCAGGCGATGACGATGTTCGATCGCAAGGCCAAGATGTGCCAATTCGGGGCGTTGTGGCGGAGTTTTTCGCGCGGACAACTGAAGGTGCTGCTGGACGAGTACCCCCGCAGCAACCTGCCTCACGTGATTCGCACGGCCAAGAGCCGGATCGTCGATGCCAACGAGCACCTGGAGGAGGATTTTACGTTCCTGGCGGTGGTCTATCGCCGGAAGGTGCCCGACATGACCCCCAAGCTGTTCGGCAACCCCATGGGGAACGACATGCTGACCTATGCGGCGGTACGGATGTTCGTTCCGCGGCGGCGGTTGGTGTGGCGGCGGTATAGTCCGGGCGGCCCGCCGCCTATTCAGCTCGGTGGTGTGCCGGGCGAGTTTCGCTATTTCACCGGCACCAGCGATCCGGGCCCGGGGCAGCAGAGCGGGGACGCCCGCTGGATCGTCGGCCGCGAGAGTGTGCCCACCCATTGGGACCTGCTGAATCAGCATTGGACCTGCCAACTGGTGCCGGCCGAGATGACCAACCTGAGCGCGATCCTCCAGACGCCTCCCCCGCTGGGGTTCTCCAACGGCGACGAAGTCGTCACCCCGGAGTTGGGCGGGGTGAGTTCGGAGGAGATTGCGCGGGTCAGCCCGCATTGAGAGATTGCAAATTGAGAATTGCAAATTGCAAATTGAAAATTGCTACGGCAGCCGGTCCGGGAGGACGGCGCCGGGGGCTGTCTACCTTGGAGATGGTGCTCTGTCTGCCGATCCTGCTGTTTCTGATGGCGCTGATGATCAACATCGGCACGGTGGCGTGTTGGAAGGTCCGGGCGCACAGCGTGGCGCGCCAGGCAGTCTGGGGAGGCCGGTTTCCGCGGATCGTAGGCAGCAATCCCCGCCCCGACTACTGGCCCGAGACCGCCGGTATGGGCGGCGGCTGGGAGGATTACTGGCCAGCCTTGGACGACCCGCCGGCGGTGGACGATCCGCGGGTGGACTTGCCCGTGGCGCGAGGGCCTGTACTGTCCGGGGCGGCCGTCAACGAGGGGCTTCTCGATCCCACCCGGGGATTCTGCCGGGGCTGGGCGGATCTCGAGCGCGGGTTTCCCATGCTGGGCAAGATGGGCGGGTACCATTTGCGGGCAGAAGCGCATCTGTTGGACGACGCCTGGCCATATCAGCGGATGAGCTCACTAACTACGGTAGGGACGAGCCGCACGTGGAGGATGGTCAACGGGAAGTGGCAATACCAAGAGGCGGGCCCGCGGCAAGAGGGATATCGTTTGCACAGCAACCGGCAGCCGCGGATTCCGGTGATCTACGCGCTGGCCAAAGCCCCCCCAGCACTGGTAGGCGCATACGTTCAGGCGGCACTGGCCCTGCTGGAAGCCCCCTTCCAGCCGGAACTCCGCCCCTTGGACAACGACGAAGAGTTCCGCTGCTACAAAGGCTACGCGCCGGACTTTCATCCCCGGCTGAGGAAGTTCGGCAGCCTGGACCTGGAACTGGCGGCCCGGCGCGTGGAGGACTTGATCGACCGGATCCAAGGCAAGGTGGAAAGGGACGACCAGGGCAACGTCAGGAAGACCCCCGGCGTGCCCGAAACCATGACCAGGGCCTTCATCAGCCTGTACCAAGGCGTCATCAATCAACTCAAGAGCCAGTCGGGTACGGATCCGCTACCGCCGCCCGTCCAAGCGAAGATCAGCGAGCTGGAGAAGAAAATCGAGATCCTCAGACAATTCCTGGCAACGCTCCAGAGCAACGATGGCAACTGACTATGCCCAGTTAGCGAAACGGATCTCTGCCACCACCACCAATTTCCTGCTGACGGCGGTGGTGCTGGTGGCCGGGCTGGGTTTCGGCCGCCAGGTGCTGCGGTGGTGGGCGGCAGACACGGGCGAGTCGGCCGACGCATCGCGGCCGGCCCAAATCGCGGACGGGCTGGGAGACCCCTGGCGGCTGCACGTCCTGCAATTCGGCGAGCGGCCCTGGTCGATCCGCCGGCAGTCGATCGGCGGCGGCAAGCAGGCGGCTGCCGCGGCGCTGCGGGAGGTTTGTCGGGAAGTGGTCCGGCAGGACCGCCCGCCGGACCAGCGGCCGGGAGAGGCCGAAGGCAACTTTTTGAGGCGACTCGCCGCACGCGAACCGGCGGAGCAGGAGCCGGGGCGGTGGCGGCTGTACGAGTTGAGTGAGGCGTTTCCGATGGTCGTCGGCACCCAGCCGCAGGCCGGCGCAGCCGACTCCCCGCCAGGTGGGAATCTTGCCGCGGCGGCCCATCGCGTGGTAGTTTGGGGACTGGCGCTCCCGGTGGGACCGGAGGCGTGGACCGTACTGACGTTCCAGCCGGAAGTCCGTGGGGGGCAGCAACCTTTAGGACTACCGGAGGTTCCGATTCCGCCAGGGTGTCGGAGAACGCTTTCGATGCGGGTGGCAGACGGGGGGGGCACGCTCGGTTTCGTGGGGCCGCAGGAGCCGAAGGCCTGGATCGAGTTTTACGATCGATGGTTTGCAACGCATACTTGGAAAAGGGCAGGCGCCTGGCAGCAGTTTGGTTCGGGGTGGCACGCACGTTACACCGCGCCGGATGAGGCCCCGATCCACCCATCCGGAGGGTCGTGGAAGATGCCCCGCCGATGGGACGTCGACGTCCATCTCGGCAGCGACGGCCCAGGGCGAAGCACCGGATTGCTGATGATGACTCCTTTTTCCTCCGGGAGAAGGAACTGAACTGCGGCGGAGGTCAATCCATGGAGAGTAAATACTCATGAAAAGTAGTCACGCCCTGATTCTGGCGGTATTACTGGGTGGCCTCGGCGCGCTGCTGAACTATTTGTATCTGCGCAACAAGGTTAAGGACATTGGGAATAAGGTGGACTTCGTGGGGATCGCCAGCGAAGTCAAGCCTGGTGAACGCTTGTTGAGAAAGCACCTGGAGGAAATACCCATTCCCACAAGCCAGGCCGAGATCCTCGACAAGTTCGCGTTCCGCTACGCCGACGTGGAAACGGTGATCAACAAGCCCGTCTCACGGCTGCTGGTGGAAGGCTCGCTGCTGTTGGAGGACGACCTGAAGACGCCGCCGCCGGAGCTGAAGCTGGGCGAGAACGAGCTGGCCTGGCCGATCCCGGTCGACACCAGGGCGTTCGTCCCCTCGTTGATCAGGCCGGGCGACGAGGTGTGGTTCCTGGGGGCCCCCACCCCGGTTGCGGTTCCCACGCCCGCTACCGAAGAGCCTATCCCGGAGAGCGGTTCGAACGGGGCGGAAGCCGTCAGTCCGACCGGCCCGTCGGTTACGCTCGGATCCTCCAGAATCATCGGTCCGTTCACGGTGCTTGCGTTGGGCAACCGGCTGGGATCCGCCGAGGTGATGCGGGCGGCGAAGATCCGGCAGGTCCAGGAGAACGTGATGCTGGTGAAAGTCATTATGGACAAACAAGGGAGACTGGAGTCGCCGGGCAATGAGCTTCTGGGATTGCTCGAGGCAACGGGCTCTCGCCCCTTGGGCTACTTTTGGCGCCCGCGCCGTGAGGAAGGCAAGTGACGGCAGATCTGTAGGGTGCGTGCTTGCACGCACGTGGAGTGTGGCTGCACGTACGTGGAGTGTGGGTTGAAGATCGCATAGGTGAACACTGGCGCGTGGGTGGAAGCACCCACCCTACGAATCTGATCACTGCCCATGAAAATCTGGTTCAACAAAATCAGCGAGAGTCGGCGCTCGATGGTCGAGGTGGAGGACTCGGAGGTGACCATCGGCCGCGACGCGTCGAACCGCGTGGTGCTGCACAGCCCGCTGGTTTCCCGGCAGCATGCCGTGGTACGGATGGCCGACGGCAAGCTTCATTTGGAGAACGTGGGCCTGAACAGTTGCGTGGTGGGGGAGGAGGAGGTGCTGGGTGGGCA
This sequence comes from uncultured Planctomycetaceae bacterium, assembly GCA_964618095.1. Taxonomy (GTDB): domain Bacteria; phylum Planctomycetota; class Planctomycetia; order Pirellulales; family Thermoguttaceae; genus CAZUAM01. The sequence continues at coordinate 5,211 of CAZUAM010000456.1, forward strand.
GACGGCGGTGTTCGAGCCGGGGACCAAGGTGCGGATCTGGCCCTTCACGCTCACGTTCGAGGCGGAGAAGGCGGCCGCCGTCACCCGCCACGAGTTGGAGGCCCACCTCCGCAGCATCGTGGCCGACCTGGAGCTGCGGATCCATCGCAAGCTGCTCGAAAGGTTGGACCTGTACGAGTTCGAGGCCAACCGCGCCGGCGATACCGAGAGCATCCTGCTGCTGGAAAACAACATCGAGGACGTTTGCCGGGAGCTGGACCTCTTCGGCCCGGGAAACGAGGCGTTGCTGGAAGAAATCACGGGGCTGACGCTCCGCGATCACCTGGTGAACCAGTTGATCATGGAGACCGGCACCGAGGAATACTTCGACCTGGCCGCGCTGAGCTCGAACGAGTTCGACGTACCGGCCACGCTGGTGCCGGAGCGCGAGGCCGAGCTGCACGGCCTGCTGCAATTCTGCCGCGAGCGGTTAAGCCTCTCGGAATGTCGCGACATCAGCCAGCAGGTACAGCGGGTGGAGGCGCGTTTCGGCGAGATTTTCCACCTGGTCCGCCCGCACCTGCACCACGAGCTTCGCAAGTACCTCATCCTGCGGACGCTCAAGAAGGATCTGAAGGACACGATCTTCGGCTTTGGCCCGTTGCAGGACCTGTTGCGGGCGCCCACGGTCACCGAGATCATGGTGGTCGACAGCGACCAGATCTACGTGGAGCAGGGGGGGATAATCGAGCGTTCGGGGAGGCGGTTTATTTCCGACGAGGTCACCGAATCGATCATCGAGCGGATCGTGTCCCAGGTGGGCCGCCGGATCGACAAGAGCCAGCCGCTGGTGGACGCCCGGCTGCCGGACGGGTCGCGGGTCAACGCGATCATTCCGCCGTTGGCCGTCAAGGGTCCCAGCCTGACGATTCGGAAATTTCCCGCCCAGCGGCTGACGATGGACGACCTGATCGATCTGGCAAGCATCACCA
>CAZUAM010000457.1:0-6170 GCA_964618095.1 uncultured Planctomycetaceae bacterium
CCGTCAAGCAGCCGGACGAATCGGAAGCGCCCGCCGAAACCCCGGCTGGAAAACCGGCCGCGCAAGAGGCGGCCACGGTAACTACCGAGGACGAACTTAAGGCCGCCCTGAAGGAGAAGAATCCTCGCTTCGCGGGTAAAGTGGGCATCGGCAGCGACGGGCGGAACATCTTCGCGGTGGAAATCCACGACCGGGTGATCGAAGACATCAGCCCCCTGGCCGGGTTGCCGCTGGTCGAACTCTACCTGCAAGAGACCGGGGTACGGGAGATCAGCGTTCTGAAGGGAATGCCACTGGTGAAGCTCTACCTGAGCAACACTGCGGTCGACGACCTCCGCCCCTTGGCCGGGTTGCCGCTCAGGGAACTGGACTTGGCCAAATGCAGCGTCACCGACATTCGACCACTGAAAGGCATGCCGCTGGCGGCACTCTACCTGGAAGAGACCGGCGTACGGGAGATCAGCGTTCTGAAGGGCATGCCGCTGGTGAAGCTCTACCTGAGCAACACCGGCGTCGGCAACCTCGCTCCCTTGAAAGGTGCCCAACGGCTACAGGAGTTGAACTTGGTAGGCACCAAGGTGAGCGATCTGAGTCCGCTCAGGGGGATGCCGCGGCTGGAGATGCTCTGGTTGACCGGTTGTCCGCTAAGCGACATCGGTCCCTTGCAGGAGGTGCCGTCGCTGGTCAGCCTGACCGCCGCCGAGACCAAGGTTTCGGACCTCGGCCCGCTGAAGGGCCATCCGAGTCTGCGGCGGCTGCACATCGCCGAGAGCGAGGTGACCGATCTTTCCCCGCTCGAATGGATGCGACTGACGCGGCTGATCTTCACGCCCGGCAGGATCAAAACGGGCATGAAGTTCGCCCGCCAAATGGAAACCATCGGCCAGATCGACGTCGAGTTCCCTTCCCGGCGCGGAAGACCCATGTCACCGGCCGAGTTCTGGCGGCGTTTCGATGCCGGCGAGTTCAAGTAAGGAGGCTTGAATGAGTGAACTGACGTCGGCCCAACGGGTAATGCGGGCGCTGCGCAACCAGGAGCCCGACCGCATCCCCCACTTCGAATGGATCGTCGATCGCAAGGTCCGCCAGGCGATCTGCCCGGGCTGCTCGATGGAGGAGTTCACCGTGCGGATGGGTCTGGACGCGATCCTGACCGGGCCCGACTTCAAGAGGGAGCAGGTCGGACGCCGGAGATTTCGCAACGAGTGGGGCGTGGTTGTAGAGGATACGGGGGAGGAGCATACTTTTCCGGTCGAAGGCCCGATCCACTCGCTTGGGGACCTGCACGACTACCAGCCGCCCGACCCCCACGCCCCGGGCCGGTACGAGAGCCTCAAGCGAATCGTGAAGCGCTATAAGGGCAGGCTGGCCGTGGGCGTGCACTTAAACGACGTCTTCTCCATTCCCCGCAACCTGGCCGGCTACGAAGGGATCCTGATCGCGCTGGCGGCCGAACCCGAGCTGGTCCGCGGCCTGGTCGACCTGTCGGTGGAGATCAACCTGGAGATGGCCAAGGAGGTGGCCCGCTGCGGGGCCGATTTCGTCTTCACCGGCGACGATTACGCCTCGACCGAAGGGCCGCTGATGTCGCCGAAATCCTTCCGCGAGCTGTTCTACCCCGGGCTGAAGCGCGTGGTGGCCGGGTTTCACGAGGCGGGCCTGCCGGTGATCAAGCACACCGACGGGAACATCATGCCGCTCTTGGAGATGATCCTCGACTCGGGTATCGACTGCCTCGATCCGATCGATCCGATCGCCGGCCTGGACATCGGGGAAATCAAGCAGAAGCACGGCGGGCGGGTGGCGCTGAAGGGCAACGTCGACTGTGCCCACACGCTGACCTTCGGCACGGAGCAGGAGGTGGTCGAGGAGACCAAGCAGGTGATTGGCAAGGCGGCCCGCGGCGGCGGACTGATCCTCTCCTCCAGCAACAGCATCCACTCGGCCGTCAAGCCCGGCAATTACCTGGCCATGTGGAACGCCCTGCGGATGTATGGAACGTACCCCATCTCGCTGGAAACTTGGGGCGACCCGGAGTTGGGTGAAACGTTTGCGTGAGCATCGGGAGGGCGAGCCGCCCGCGGTCAACCGCGCCGGCAGGAGAACGCGATGCCTTCGATCTCCACCAGGAGTTCCGGCCGGCAGACGTCGGCCACGGCGTAGACGGTAGGCAAATCGCCGAGCCGCTCTTGGCAGACGGCCTTGGTCTTGGCGTAGTCTTCCTGCCGCTTGATGTAGACCCGTGCCAGGCCGAGATCCTCCAGCGTGGCCCCCAGGCCGGGCATGCCGTGCTGGCGGAAATTGTCTTCGCCGATCAAGGCCGCGATGTTGTCCAGCGTCTGTCGCGTCTGGCCCTCCACGTCGCCGATGAACTGGGTCTCCGAGTGGGTGATGCTGGCCGTGCCGGAGACGAAGAGCGTGGCCAGATTGCCGGTGACGATGGCCATCGCGCGGGCGAACTTGGGACTCTTCGGACCGAACTGGTGGCCGTAGTCGAAGGCGGAGGTCTGTTGAGGGTTTTCCAGCGGCAGCAGAACCACATCGTTGCGATAGCTGACCAAGGCCATGCCGCTCATCACCACGTCGTTGCCCTCGGTGCCGATCCCGGTGCTGGCCGGATAGACGGTCCGGTCCCATCCCGGCGGGGTGAGATTGGCCCCGAACCGGAGATCCTGATAGAAATCGGTTCGCGCCCGGTTCAGTTCCTTGTAGCGTTGGGTTTCGCCCTCGCTTCCCACGATGTCGCCCAGATACAGCCAGGTGCGGATCACCTGGTCGTATGAGAACCCCCTTGCGGCCAGCCGCCGGCTGGCGTTCTGGAAGATGTCCAGCGATCGATCGTAAACGCCGGTGGCCGCGGTCTCCGGAAAGATGTTGGCCAGGTGGACCCAGGTAACACCGTCGTGCCGGGAGACCACCATCTTCTCACAGTATCGCTGGATCTCGACTGCACCGGTGCCCCCGACGCCCAAGGCCTCGATCTCCAGCAGCTTTCCTTGGCAGGGCGGCTGGGGGATGTAGATCGTCGCCGGCAGTTGGTCCCCGTAGAAGTCGTTGATGATCTGCCGGCAGGCTTCTATCTGGCTGCTGTCTTTCATGAAGACGGCCTGGCTGACGATCGACCCAAGTGTGCCCTCTTCCTCGATGACCGCTTCGATCGTTCGCAGCGCGTCGTGGGCCTGCGCGTGCAAGTCCCCGCCCTGCCGGGGCACGGCGCTGGCCAGAATGTGCCGTGTGTCGTTGAGTTCGACGACCGCGTAGCCAATACCCTCGCTGGACTCTTTTCTAATCATGCGCTTTCCTTGTTGCCTTGCCCGATGCATCGCCTTTGCTGGTGCAGGCGGGTAGAGACCGCTTGAGCAGGGCTCGACCGAATAATCTAACAACGAGGCAGGTCGTTCGTCAACTATAGGTAGGGGGGCAGGTAAGACGCGCGTAGGGGGGTGGGGCCTCGATGGTTTTCTCCAGTTTACTCGATGGCCGGACGGTTGTCGATACCTTGGCGCCGCCGATCTGTGTCCACTTACCCTTTCCGCCTCCGGCCACTGATGCCCCCCCACGGACAAGCACCTTGCCAACGTTCGCGGCGCCCACGATAATGTGCTGTCGAGAACGCTCGCTCGGGAAAGATCGCAAAGCGGTACGCCCCGCAGAAAAGCCGGGAGTACGGCGGGCCGAGGAACCAATCGGGGTTCGTCAGAATAGCCCTGCCCTCCCGGGCGGGGTTCCTGGAATGCCGACGCGTCCCACCCCGCCCTCCCGGGCGGGGCTATCAGCCGGCCCGACAGTGCGAACTTGCTCTTGGACAAGGTCCTTAGCTTTCACACCACACCTCCGTACCCTCACCGGCGCCGCGCGAGAAGCCGCGGCTGCACCATGGCCAACACAGCGGCAATCGACAACGTGCTCTCGAAGCTCAATCCGCAGCAGCGGGAAGCAGCCACGCACGGGCAGGGGCCGTTGCTGATCGTGGCCGGGGCCGGCACCGGCAAGACCGCCGCGCTGGTGCATCGGGTGGCCTGGCTGATCGCCCAGGGAGTCGACCCGGGACGGATCCTGCTGCTGACGTTCACCCGCCGGGCAGCGGCCGAAATGCTCCGCCGCGCAGACAGCATCCTCCGTCAGCTCGCCCGCGAGCAGCGGGCCGCCGAACAGACTGAATTGCCGTCCCCCCCCGAGACGCCTCGCAGGAATCCGAAGCTGCTGCGCAGCACCCGGGTCTGGGGCGGGACCTTCCACGCCATCGCCACCCGGCTCTTGCGACGCCACGGCAAGGCAATCGGTCTGCGGACGGGGTTTTCCATCCACGACCGCACCGATTCGGAGGACCTGTTGAACGTCGTGCGTACCGAGCTGGGCCTGGCCAAGACCGACAAGCGGTTCCCCAGGAAGGGAACCTGCATGGCCATCTATAGCCGCTGCGTCAACGCACGCCGGAAGCTGGGGACGGTGCTTGATGACCGCTTCCCCTGGTGCCGAGACTGGGGCGACGAGCTGAAGCGGCTGTTCGACGGCTACGTCGATCGCAAGGAGTCGGCGGCCGTGCTCGACTACGACGACCTGCTGCTCTACTGGCACGCCCTGCTGGCCGATCCCAAGGCCGGCGACTTGGTTCGCAAGCAGTTCGACTGCGTGCTGGTCGACGAATACCAGGACACCAACCGGCTACAGTCCGAAATCCTCTACCTGCTCACGCCCGATGGCAAGGGACTGACGGTGGTCGGCGACGACGCCCAGTCGATCTACTCGTTCCGCGCGGCCACGGTCCGCAACATCCTCGACTTCCCCAAGCAGTACCGCGACACCACCATCGTCACCCTGGAGCAAAACTACCGCAGCACCGAGCCCATCCTGGCGGCCACCAACCAGGTCATCGGCCTGGCCCCGGAGCGGTATACCAAGAACCTCTGGTCCCGGCGGGCCGACGGCGAGCGGCCGCGGCTGGTAAGCTGCGAGGATGAAGACGACCAGGCCGACTACGTGATCGGCCAGATATTGGGGCATCGCGAGGCGGGCATCGACCTGCGGCGCCAGGCGGTGTTGTTTCGGGCCTCGCACCACAGCATGACGCTGGAGGCCGAGCTGACGCGGCGGAAGATCCCCTTCTACAAGTACGGCGGGCTGAAGTTCGTCGAGACGGCCCACGTCAAGGACCTGATGGCCTTCCTGCGACTGGCCGAGAACCCACGGGACGTGGTGGCGGGCACGCGGCTGCTGCCGCTGCTGCCGGGGATCGGCCCCGGCAAGGCCCGCCAATTGATGGAAGTGCTCCTGGAGGCGGGCGGGGATTTTGCGGTCTGGGCGGACTGGAAACCGCCCCCCGGGGCGGCCGCGCTGTGGCCGAAACTGGTCAAGCTGCTGCGCGGCCTGGTCAAGCCGTCCGAAGACCTGCCCGCCCAGGTCCATCGCGTCCGCAAGTTCTACGCGCCGTTGTTGGAGGCGAAGTACGACCGTGCCCAACCGCGTCTGCGCGACCTGGAGCAGCTCGAGCAGGTCGCCTCGCGGTACCGGAGCCGGCGGACGATGCTGATGGAGATTGCTCTGGATCCGCCTGACACGACACAGGACCTAGCCGGGCCGCCGCACCTGGACGACGATTTCCTGGTGCTGAGCACGATCCACTCGGCCAAGGGGTTGGAGTGGGACGCGGTCTACGTGATCCACGCCGCCGACGGCAATATCCCGTCCGACATGGCCACCGGCGGCCCCGAGGAAATCGAGGAGGAGCGCCGGCTGTTCTACGTGGCCTTGACCCGGGCGAAGAACTGGCTGTACGTCTGCTGCCCGTTGCGATACTACCGCTACGGCCGGCCGACGGTCAGCGACCTACACGGCTACGCCCAGCGGACCCGCTTTCTGCCCGAGCCGGTGGTGGAGCTCTTCCATCAATGCACCACGGTCGAGATCGCCGAGGACGACGAGGAAGGGAGCGTGGATTTTCAGTTCACCAGCCGGGCCATCCGCCGACGGACCAAGGGGCTCTGGTCGTAGTCGGGGCGGCTATGGTGCCCCCGAACTGCCCCGAACTGCAACTGACGTGCCGCGACAACTGTTCGTAGCGATCCTGGAGCGGATCGGACGACTGGCGATGCCACTCGCGGTGTGTCGATCCGGTTAACCCGGATTATTCATAAACCGAGGATTGCTGGGGCATGAGCGGCGGGGAATGG
>CAZUAM010000458.1:0-6169 GCA_964618095.1 uncultured Planctomycetaceae bacterium
CACAGCCGTGGCACGCGAATACCTACCCGACGATGGTCCTATGAATAATCCGGGTCAACGAAACAACGCTGACCGGCTCGTGCGTTGCTGCCCCCACGCTACACGCCGCCGGCTGCATAAGCAAGGGGGGACGCCTTTCCCCCCGGGTTGCCAGATCGGCGGCGGTAGCAGATAATACAGCCTATGCGAAACCAACTCGACCAATTCGACACCAGTATCGAGATCGTCACCCCCGAGAACATCGCCTTCCAGTACCGCGTGGCCGGGCCGTTTCGGCGGCTGCCGGCGTACCTGATTGACCTGGTGATCCGGGGCCTGATCGTGGGCGTGGGGAGCTTCGCGCTGGCCATCGTGATGGGGTTCACCATGCTGGGCCCCTCGTGGTGGATTGGGGGGAGCCTGGTGTTGTTGTTCACGGTGTCCTGGTTCTACGGCGGATTGTTCGAGACGCTCTGGAACGGCCAGACCCCCGGCAAACGACTGATGCAGATCCGCGTGCTGTCGGTCGACGGCCAACCGATCAACGGGATGCAGGGGGTGCTGCGGAACCTGCTGCGGGCCGTGGACATGCTTCCGTTATGCTACCTGGCGGGTCTGTTGACGGCGATGATGAACAACCGTTTTCAACGCCTGGGCGACTGGGCCTGCGGCACGATGGTCGTGGTCGAGGAGCGGCAGTGGCTCTACGGCCACGGCCTGATCCGGACCGGCGAGCCGGAGGTGCTGCGGATCGCCGGGCAGATCCCCGCCAACTTTCAGGCCAGCCGCAGCTTGGCACGGGCCCTGGCCGCCTACGTCCAGCGGCGGCGGGCCTTCTCGTGGGGCCGCCGGCTGGAGATCGCCCGGCATCTGGGCGAGCCGATGCGAGAGAAATTCAACCTGCCCCCCGGCACCAACGTGGACCTCTTGCTCTGCGCCTTGTACCATCGCACGTTCATCACCGAGCGCCACGACAAAGTGCCCCGGGAAGGTTCGCCCTTTATGGAGCCGTATGCCGCCTTTGCCCGGTTCGCCGATGCACGGCCGGAGGCCGAGCGGGCGGTTGTGGTGGACGAGGATCGGGGCAAATGACGGGGCACAAATGGTGAATGACGAAGGGGCTGCCCAAGACTGAATCCCTTTTTTGCCGTACGGATGCCTGGTTCACAAACTCCTTCTGGTTCCCAAGCTCCAGCTTGGCAACCGACATTCCGTTGCCACATGCTGCCGAGCCGCTTGGTTCCCAAGCTGGAGCTTGGGAACCAGGAAAAGGATCAGGACAAATGACGAAACACACATGACGAATAGCCAATAGGGGTCTAGCCGTCCAATCTCGTCGGCGAGCGGAGGTCTCATGAAAGTATCCGAGCTGTTGGAATCCCGCCGGGCGAACTGGCGGGAACTGGAGCAGTTGTGTGCCTATATGGAGGGCCGCTCGCGGCGGAGGGTGCCGGCGGCCACGGCGGCTCGGTTTTCGGTGCTCTACCGGTCCACCTGCGCCGACCTGGCGCTGGCCGACGCCTACCAGCTTCCGCCGGGAACGGTCCAGTATCTGCACCAACTGGTGGGTCGGGCCCACAACCAGCTCTATCGCACCCGCTCCTTCAACGTGCAGACCTGGGTGGACCGGTTGTTCGTCGAGGTGCCACGGCGGCTGTTTGCCGACAACTGTCTGCGGTTGGCGTTTTGCGTCTTTTGGGGGGTGTTCTTTTTGTCGGGAATGATGGCCTACAACTCGCCGGAGTTTGCCGAGGCGGTGATCAAGAAGCCGTTCATGATGAAGCTGGAAGAAGACTTCTCCAGGCCGGTCTCCGACCGCCCCGCCGGAATGGGCGCGGCGATGGTGGGGTTCTACATCTTCAACAACGCCAGCATCGGGCTGCGGTGTTTTGCGTTCGGATTGTTGTTCGGCGTGGGCGGGCTGTTCACCACCGTGTTCAACGCCAGCTTCCTGGGCGCGTGTTTCGGATACATGGGCACTCTGCCGGACGAGGGAGAGAACTTCTTCAACTTCGTCACCGCCCATGGTCCCTTCGAGCTCACGGGCGTGGTGCTTTCGGCGGCCGCCGGGATGCGGCTGGGGTTCTCGCTGGTCGATACCCAGGGGTATACCCGAACCGCCTCGCTCCGCCGGGCCGCCGACGAGTCGGTGCCCACCATTTGTGCGGCGATCATCATGTTTTTGTTGGCGGCATTGATCGAGGGCTTGCTGTCCCCCTCGGCCGCCCCCTACCCGGTCAAGGCCGCGGTCTCAGTGATCTCCGCGGGGATGTTGATGTATTATTTCGTGTTTCTCGGCTATCCCCGTCTCCAAAAACAGAGAGGAGACTAGGCGTGCAGTTGGACCAGAACCGGATCGTGATCCGCGAGCGGAGCTACCTGGACGTCCTGGACCTGGCGCTGCGCGTGATCCGGGTGTATGCCTGGCCGTTGGCGCTGGCGTTTGCCTGCGGGGTGGTGCCGGCGGCGTGCCTGAACCACTGGTTGCTGGCCGACTACGCCGAGTACGATTTCGAGCTTGGGTTTCCGGCCCGGTATATGTGGTACATGTTCATGCTGGTGATCCTGGAGATGCCGCTGGTGACCGCTCCGGTAACGTTGTACCTTGGCGAGGCGCTATTCACCCAGCGCCCTCGACCGGGGGAGATCGCCCGGCGGCTCTGGCGATCGCTGCCGCAACTGGTGTTCTTCCAACTGTTTCTGCGAAGCCTGCTGATTCCGCTGGTGTTTTCCTGGCTGTTGATATCTTCTTCGTTTGAGCTGTTTGCCGGCGTGGCGTCGTTCTTTTTGCTGATCGTATGGTCCATATACTTCGTGGCCTGGCCGTATCTCGGCGAGGTGATCCTGCTGGAGCGCAACCCCATGCGCCGCAACACGCCGGGGCAGATGACCACCAACCGCCGCCGCCGGCTGTTGCACGGCGGCTACAGCGGTGAGCTGTTCACCCGGTGGATGGGTGCCCTGGGCATCGGGGCCCTGTTGTTTCTCTCCTTCTGGCTTACGTTTTGGCTGGCCGACGGAATGCTGCTGAACGAGTGGGAGTGGTCCGGAACGCCTTACACACTCTGTTTCCCCCTGGCCCTCTGGCTGGTAGTCGGTTATTTTGCGGTGGTTCGGTTCCTGGGTTACATCGATTTGCGGATTCGCCGTGAAGGCTGGGAGGTCGAACTGATGATGCGCGCCGAGCAGGCCCGGCAGACGAGGCAATTGACGTGAACGCCGTGCTGCTGTTGATCCTGATGCACCCCCTGGCCCCGGGCCAGCTCGAGGACAACCTCCCGTCGGCGGCGCATGGAAACGTCCCGCCCAATGGACCGGTCCGCGCCGGGCGGGAAGCGCTGGATCACTGGTGGCCCCGGAACTACCCCTGGTACGACTCGGAAACCGACGGAGTCCGCCGGGTCGAGATCCCCAAGCCCTGGGATTGGAGTTGGTTTTGGGACTGGCTGCGGGGGCTGTGGGAGTGGTTCAAGGGCCTTTGGCCGGACTGGAACCTGAGTTGGCTCTGGGATTGGATGGCGGGCTGGAACTGGCGTTCGCTGCTGCGCATGCCCACCACGATCTGGGGGTGGTTCACTCGGATTGCGCTTGTCCTGATGTTGGCGCTGCTGGTGTACCTGATGTTTCGGTTGATCCGCAGATGGGGGGTCTTCTCGGCAAAGTCCGAAGCCCAGCGAGGAAAGTCCAAGGGACGGACGTCGGGCGAGGAGGGGGACGCCGACCGCATCGAGGCCCTCCCGTTTCCCGTCCGCCGCGGCCGGTTGGATCTATTGGACGAAGCCCGTAGCCACTACCAGCAGGGAAACTACCGCCAGGCGATCGTCTACCTGTTCAGCTTCCAATTGGTCTGCCTCGACCGCGAGCAGATCATCCGGCTGACCAAGGGGAAGACCAACCGGCAATATCTGCGGGAAGTCGGCCCGCGAAGGGCCCTCGGGCGGCTGGTCGAACAGACGATGGTGGCCTTCGAGGACGTGTTCTTCGGCAACCGCCACCTGGATCGGGCCCGATTCGAATCCTGCTGGTCGCGGCTGGACGAGTTCGAAACGCTGGCGGCAGAAGGGGCAGGGTGAGTCGTGAATGATGAAGGCAGAATGCTGAGTGCTGAATGCTGAGTGCTGAATGATGTCGCGGCGGGGTGAGCGATAATGGATGATTGTCGACTGAGAATTGCAGACTGCAAATTGCAGATTGTCCTGCTTGTGTTAATATGCAGCATGACCGCCGGCTGTGCGCGGAAGGTCGCTACGGCGTACGGTCAGCGGAAAGGGGCCGCGACGTACTCGGTCAACGGCACGCGCGTGCTGGGTGAGATGTTCGAGGCGGCGGGCCACGAGGTCTATTCGTGGCGATGGCTCTCGCCACGGCTCCAGGATCGGGCGGACTGCATCGTCTGGTTTCCCAACGACTTCGAACCACCCAGCCAGGACGTCCACAATTGGCTGGAGGACTGGCTTCTCGACGAGCCGGAGCACACGTTTAACGATTGGCTCGTGGAGCAGCCCGGCCGCACGTTGATCTACGTGTGCCGCGATTTCGCCGCCGCCGCCGGGTACTGGAATCGAGTCAAGCCCGGAGCACCACCGGAGCAGGTCATCCTGATTAAGGAAGCAGCCGACACGGCCCAGGACGACTTCGAGATCGACCGGCAGGCCGTCCCCCCGGAAGAAGACTGCGGATGGTTCACCGTCAAGGGCAAGTTCCAGCCTCGCAAGGTCCGCACGCTCCGGGGCCAGTGGGCCGAAGGGATCGACGCCTCGAAGGCGGAAATCGGCCTCAACGGCCGCATCGATGCCTCCCAGACGGCCGAGGTCCTCTTGGAGTCGGCAGGCGACGTGCTGGTCACCCGCGAGCAATGGGGCGAGAGCCAACTGATCGTGATCGCCAACGGCTCGTTCCTCTTGAATCTGCCGCTGGTCAACCACGAGCACCGCAAGCTGGCCGGGAAGCTGATCGACCAGGTGGGGCCACCCGGCAAGACCGTGGTGTTTCTGGAAAGCGATCCGGGCGGACCGCCGATCCGCGAGGAGGACCCTTCGGCGCAGGTTCCCACGGGGATGGAGATCTTCTTTCACTTTCCGACCGGCTGGATCCTCTGGCATTTTGCGGCGATCGGCATCGTGTTCTGTTTTTCTCGGTGGCCGATTTTCGGACTGCCCCGCCGGCTGGAGCGGGACAGCACCTCCGACTTCGGCAAGCACGTCCAGGCCCTGGCCGAGCTGTTGCAGCGCTCCCGCGACCCGGGCTACGCGCAGAGGCGCCTGGCGCATTATCAGCAAACCACCAAGGGCAGTGAGTCGTAACGAACGACGAAGAGTGCGGTCGACGTGAAGCGCGTGCGTTTGTAGAAAGCCGCGGCCGGCGGTCGCGACAAGGGGCCGTGAGCACGGCTTGGTTGTCCGTCCCGGTGCGCGACCACCGGTCGCGGCTTTGTGAATCCGGCACCGCCCCTACAAGTGACGTCAAAATCTGCTGCCAGTGTAGCGGTGCAATCCCTAACCCGTGAACCCGTGCAATGACTGATCTACCTGCTGAACAAAATCCCGACCCTGCGGCGCCGCCCGTGGCTGCGCCGTCTGAGACCTCCGATTCGCCCACCAAGCGGCTGTTCGATCGGATCACCACCGAGATCCGCAAGTTTTTCGTGGGTCAGGACGAGCTGGTGCTGGGCACACTAGTGGCGTTATTCTCCAACGGGCACGTGCTGATCGAGAGCGTGCCGGGCCTGGGGAAGACGCTGTTCGTGCGAACCTTGGGCCGGGTGCTGGGCTGCCAGTTCGGCCGCGTACAGTTTACGGCCGACCTGATGCCCTCGGACATCACCGGCTCGCCGGTCTTCGACGTGAAGACCCAGGAGTTCCGCTTCCGGCCCGGGCCGATCTTCACGCAGTTGCTGCTGGCCGACGAGATCAACCGCTCGCCGGCCAAGACCCACGCGGCCCTGCTGGAGATCATGCAGGAATATCGGGTGACCATCGAGCGGACCAGCCACAAGATCGAGCGGCCGTTCCTGGTGATGGCCACCCAGAATCCGATCGAGGCCGAGGGCACCTACAACCTGCCCGAGGCCCAGTTGGACCGCTTCATGTTCAAGCTGGTGATCGACTACCCGTCCGACCAGCAGGAAGCCAGCATTCTGTCGATGCACAGCGTGCAGGTGGAGCTGGACCAGCGGCTCGAGCAGCTCCAG
>CAZUAM010000459.1:0-6161 GCA_964618095.1 uncultured Planctomycetaceae bacterium
ACGCAAACCACCGAAAGTGCATGCAGTGAAAGCTTGAAAGGGGTGCAGCCTAATCCCCTAACAGCCTAGTCCCCTAACAGCCTAATCCCCTAACAGCCTTGCGTGCGAAAGGTGAACTTGTTTGTACCTGGGTCCTTCCTAATCCGGTCCGTCGCGGCCTCGCCAACTCGCAAGCCGGCTCCTGCCCCTACGCCCGGGAAAGATACTCGCCGCTGCGGGTATCGACCTTGATCGTCTCGCCCTCGGCCAGATACTCGGGGACTTGGACGACGAGTCCAGTTTCCAGCGTGGCGGGCTTGGTCCGCGAGGTGGCCGAGGCCCCTTTGATGCCCGGATCGCAGCGGGTGACCTTCAACTCCACGGCCACCGGCAACTGGATGCCGATGCACTGCTGGTTGTAGATCAGGGCCTGGGCGCCCTCGAGTTCCTCGGTCAAATACTTGCTCTCCTCGACCAGGTCTTCCTTCGCCAGCGAGTACTGGTTGTAGTCCTGCTGGTCGAGGAAGTGCAGGTGGGTGGCGTCGGCGTAGATGTACTTGACCGGCCGGCGCATGAAGTCGGCCTGGTCGAGCGATTCGGCTCCTCGTAGCGTGATGTCGACCTTTTGCCTGGTCGAGAGGTTTCTCGCGCGGAATTTGTAGAAGGTGGCCGCCCCGCGCGCCGAGGGGGTCTGCACGTTGACCGCCTCGATCAGGCAGGGGGCCCCGTTATAGTTGACGATGTGACCGCGTTTGATTTCTTTGGCAAGCATGGTTGTCGCAAACTACAAATCGGGCGAATGACCCGAATCTGTCATTCGCCACTGTCCAAAAACGTCCCGGCCTGGGGATCGATGGCCACGCCGTCGGTGATCTTGGCCAGGGCTCCCAGCACCAGCAGCAGGGCACTGGGATCAAGCATTTCATCCGGTTCGTCGTCCCGCTCCTCCTCTTCGTACTCGGGAACCTGCTCGAAATGCAGCACGTCGAACCGCCCGTCGCATTGCAGGATTCGCCGCAAGGCGTCGGTTTCGCTCATCTCGCGGGCAGCCGGCTCCATTTCCTTGGCCAGCGAGGCCGCGTGATCCAAGACTTCCTCCCCACCGGTGTAACAGATGTCCAGCGCCGCGAAATCCTCCGGAGAAAGCAAGGTCAGCGAGTCGAACCGGCCTTCCTCGTCGGTGCTGAGATTCCTCAGCACGTAGTGCTCGTTCAGCCCCGAGAGCGCCCGCTGGACCCTCCTCAGCGTCGGCCGGTTGCTCGAATCGAACAACACGAAGTACGTCTCGCGCCAACGATACTGGCTGTCTTCGAACATCGACATCGAAAGACCCCTCGATGGCAGCCTTGCCGCGCGGAACGCGGCCGGTGGTTCCCACAATGCGAGACGTTGCTCCTGGCGGCCGTTTTCTACCGGTCCGGGCCCTCCTGCGCGGCTTCCAGCGCCCCGAGCACCGCGTCGCGCTCCTCTTGGCTCGCCCAAACCGATTCCCCGTGTTCCAGGCGGATCTCGTACTGGCCCTCTCGCTGGCAGTCGGGCGATCCGCAGAAATGCGGCAAGTCCGAGATCCACATCACGCGATACAGGGGGACGTGTTTGTCGTCCACGATGCAGAAGATCGACATGTTAGTGGATAGTGGGCAGTGGATAGTGGTCAGTGGTCAGTGGTCAGTTGTTTATCGGGCATCGGGGTGCCAGCCGCTGGACGTACTCTCCAATCCCAAATCTCCAATCCCCAATCCCTACTTCCCTCCCAACTCGATCGAGCGTCGGGTGGCGGCTTCCACGGCGGCCATCAGCGCCGCCCGAAGACCGCCCGACTCCAACGCTTGCAGCCCGGCGATCGTGGTGCCGCCGGGGCTGGCCACTCGGTCCTTCAGCACGCCGGTGTGCTCGCCGGTGGCGGCCACCATCTCGGCGGCCCCGCGGACCGTCTGTGCGGCCAGGGCGGTGGCCACCTTCCGCGGCAGGCCCATCCGCACGCCGCCGTCGCTTAGGGCCTCGATAATCACGTAGACGAAGGCCGGGCCGGACCCCGACAGCCCGGTCACCGCGTCGAGCAGTTTCTCCTCGAGCTGATAGGCGACCCCGACGGCGCCGAGCAACTGTTCCACGAGCCGGCCGTCCTCCGCAGTGGCCTTCTCTCCCAGGCAGAATCCACAGGCCCCCTGGCCGACCAGGCACGGGGTGTTGGGCATCACCCGGACCAGCCGGACGTTCCCGCCAAGCCCTTCGGCCAAGGCGGCCAGCCGGACGCCGGCGGCAATCGAGACGACCAACTGCTGGGCGGTGATCTTTCCGCGCAGCCTGCCGACCACCCCGGCGATCTGCTGCGGCTTGACCGCCAGGAAGATGACGTCCGACTGCTGGGCGACTTGGGCGTTGTCCTCGGTGGTGCGGCCGCCGGTGGCCCCGGCGAAGCGCTCACGCGCGGCCTCATCAGGATCGGCGGCCAGCAGGTGCTCTGCGCCGACCAACCCGGCCTTGATAAACCCCTGTCCCAACGCCGTGGCCATCTGCCCGGCACCGATCATCCCGATTCGCTCTTTCAACATGGTGGTGTGTCGGATCTCCAGTGATGGTATGTGGTCTAGCGGGGCCGCCAGCGGCCCGCTGCCGTGCAGAAGAGCAAACGCATCCAACACGGGCCGCAAGCAGCCCCGCTAAACCCGCCGTTTTCGTTGCGACACAGGAGGCATTCACGGCTGCCGAGCCCATCCCGGCAACCATCCTGCGGCCATGCTACGTCAAACCGCCTGATCGCACAATGGGAGTCCCTCTCACACTGGAATCGCTCCCAGAGGCCGCCGGACAACGCCTTAAGTTGCGGCACGCCAATAAGTTGCGTCGCAAGCGGAAATCAGAAGCCCGCGCTAGTACTTACCGGCATCGACTGGCAGGCCGTCGTTGCGACGGGCGAGGCGTTCGTGGGTGGCCGCGTCGATGCTGTAGTTGATCAGGTGCACCGAGCCGTCGCAGAAGACGAACTGGCAGCCGCCGGTGTGCGGGCCGCCGAAGCGCGTGGCGTCACCCCATCCGGCTTGATCCTGCACGGGCAGCCAATCGGCCCGGCCCCAACGGATCAAGTCTTGCTCGTCGCCGCCGTAGGCGTTCTCGTTGTCGCCGCCGTCCAAGCCCGTAAAGTAGTGGTCCGGGTTGAGGTACTTTTCACCCAACAGATAGGTGCTGCTCGTCCCGTCGCTGACCTGTGCCACCGTGACCTCGCTTCGCGCGTGCGAAATGCCGTTGCAACTCGACATGTCCGGCCACGAGTAGGAACTCGCCGCCCCCAGGCTGTTCGGGCCGTAACCGTGGAAAATCTTCACGCTGCCACCGTTGATGGCGTAGTCGGTTCGGGCCACGTGGGTCACCGGATTCGACTCGTGGGGCTGCCTACAGTGGTCATGGGTCACGGCGGGATAGAGAACCGCCGCCCGACGGCTGGGGCAGTGGACCGTGGCCAGGGGCGTGGTGATCCGCTTGGCCGCGCCGATCTTGATCTGCGCGAGGTCTCCGCCTGCGCCCAGATCGTGCAGCGATTCCAGTTCGATAAAGGGCAGCACGTTGTAGATCCAGCCGCCGGGCTGATTTCGGCCGAATCCCTGATCCGGCAGCCCCACCCAGCCGTGGCCCCAGCCGCTGGTCGGAAAATGCCCGTGCGTCTCCTGGTGGTTGACGCACGCCAAGCCCAGTTGTCGCAGGTGGTTGGCGCACCTGGCCATGCGCGCCGACTCCCGCGCGGCTTGCACCGCCGGCAACAACAGGGCAATCAGGATCCCGATGATGGCGATCACCACCAGCAGCTCGATCAGCGTAAAACCGCGCCCGATTCGCCGTAACATCATAGCAATCCTCGCGGTCTAGAGAAGAAAGCCCAAGTCCGGGGGCGATCGGCTTCCGAAAGTCGCTGCAAATCAGTCAAGTACTGTTGCGTTTTCGTGCGCTGCGCGAGCGCGTCTCGCCGCGCCGCGCAGATCCGGCCACGAGACCATGAACCGGCAGCCCCGCGGCCGGTCTGCACGCGTTTGGGCCCCGCAGTGTCCCCTCAGAACTGGCCTTGATCGATTACCAGACCGTCTTTGCGATTTCCCAAGCGGGCGTGAATCTGGGCTTTGATCGTGTAGTTGATCATCCGGACGCTCCCGTCGCAGAGAACCACGTTCGACCCTCCCGGGTGCGCGCTGCCGAAGGGGATGCAGGTCGTCAGGCCCGGCCGGTCCTGCATGGGTCTCTGGTAGGTCCAACGGGAGATGTCGGCGTTGTCGCCGATGTACATGTTTTCGTTGTCGCCCAGGTCCCGGCCGTTGAAGTAGAAGTCGGGGTTAAGGTATTTTTCCCCGACCATGTAGGTGTTGCTTGTGCCGTCGCTGACGTCGAGGAGGGAGACGGTGCTGAGGGTATAGACGATGCCGTTGGCCACGCGGTTCATCATTCCGGCCGTGCTGGCCAGTGTGGCGCCGTCGGGAATGGAGGTCGGGCCGGCGACCCACCAGCCGGCGGTTGCGGGGTCGGTATACGTCTGCCCGCCGTTGGCCCCGTAATCGGTCCGGGCAACGCTATCGGGCTCGGTGGCATTGATGAGGGGGCCGCCCGTTCCGCCCTCGTTGTAGGTCCGGTAGGGATAGGCCACGGCGGGGCGGCGGGTGGGGCAATTGAAGATGCTCAGGGGCGTCTCCGCTCGCCGGCCGTTTGCCGTCCGCTTGCGCGCGTCGTTCTCTCCGACCCCCAGGTCATGGAGCGATTGCTGTTCCATGAAAGGGAGGACGTTGTAGACCCAGCCGCCGGGCTGGCCGACGCCGGTGCCGCGATCCGCGTCGCCGACCCAACCCCATCCCCATCCCCCGGAGGGAAAATGCCCGTGGGCCTCCTCGTGGTTGGCGAAACCCAGGCCAATCTGCTTCAGGTTGTTCTGGCACCGCAACTGCCGCGCTACCTCCCTCGCCGCTTGCACGGCCGGTAGCAACAAGGCGATCAGGATGCCGATGATGGCGATCACCACCAGCAGCTCGATCAGCGTAAAACCTCGCCGGATATGCCGTGACATTGTCCATAATCCTCCCGATAGCCAGGGGAAAGGGCATGGCCCTAGTATTTGCCCTCATCGACGGGTTCGCCGTCGGCGCGGTCTATCAGTCTCTCGTGGGTAGCCAGGTCGATCCGGTAAGAGATCGTGTGGACCGAACCGTCGCAGAAGGCCATCTGGAACACCCCGCTGTGTGTGCTGCCGAAGCTATAGCTTTGGTCCAGCCCGGGAGTGTCCTGCATCGGCCGGAAATGATGGCGCAGGACGTCCCGGTCCGAGCCGACGTAGGCGTTCTCGTTGTCGCCGAGGTCTTGGGCGTCGACGTAGTGATCGGGATTCATGTACTTCTCGCCCAGCAGGTAGGTGCTGCTGGTGCCGTCGGCAATCTTTGCCATTCTAACCACGTAGGCCCGGCCCGTCAACCCGTTGGTAACCGCCGGGGAGGGAGGCGGACCGTTGATGTCGCTGGGACCTGCCGCGTCGATGATGGTTGTGCCGGCGTTCATGGCGTAGTCGTTCCGGGCGCATTGGGTGAGGTTGCCGGTCCAATAGGGTTGCCACCCGGAGGGCCCGGCCGGATACACCATGCTCGCCCGCCGGCTGGGACAGTGCAGCATGGCCAGGGGCGTTTCGACCAGCGTTCGGAGGCTCCTGGAGGAGACCGGGGCATCGTAGAGGTCGTGCAGCGGCTGCTGTTCGATGTAGGGCAGGAGGTTGTAGATCCAGCCGCCCGGTTGCTTGGGACCGAATCCCCTGTCCGGCAGGCCCACGCATCGGTAGCCCCAGCCGCCGGTCGGGAAGTGCCCGTGGTCCGATTCGTGCAGCGCGCAGGCCGCCGCGAGCTGCTTGATGTGATTGGCACACTGGGCGCGCCGGGCCGCCTCCCGGGCAGCCTGGACCGCCGGCAGCAGCAGGGCACTCAGGATCCCGATGATGGCGATCACCACCAGCAGTTCGATCAGGGTAAAACCGCGCTCGGTCCGCACTGACATGCCTCGCATACGTGGGTCCCAACCCGACCTGTGGTCACACCCAAAATAGAGCAAGTGTCCCCGCTTAGGAGCGGCCAATAAACAACTTCCCGCTTTCTTGTGGGAGGCGACTCTGTCGGCGACTGCGCATTGCCTCACGTTTGTCGCCGACAGAGTCGCCTCCCACA
>CAZUAM010000460.1:0-6159 GCA_964618095.1 uncultured Planctomycetaceae bacterium
CCCCCGCCGAGTGGATCGCCTCGGCTCGGCAGGAGATAAGGTCTGGAATCCCGGGCAATGATGCCTGACGTTATGCATCCAGAACGAAGCCCCATGCCATCGACCCTCATTCTTGTGGTATAATGATACCGTGAAGGTCAGTGAAGTGGTCAGGCTGTTGACAGCAGACGCGTGGTTCCTCGTGGCGACGCGTGGGAGTCACAGGCAATACAAGCATCCGGTCAAGAAGGGGCGCGTGACCGTTCCGGGGAAGCCGGGCCACGATCTCGCCCCGGGCACGCTCAGCAGCATCCTGAAACAGGCCGGGCTCAAGAAATGAGGTCAGAATGCGATACGCGATTGTGATCGAGAAAGCAGAAGGAAACTACTCTGCTTACGTCCCCGATCTACCGGGGTGCGTGGCAACCGCCGGTACGACCGAAGAGGTCGAGGCACAGATTCGGGAAGCCATCGAGTTCCACATCGAGGGCCTTCGCGAGGACCGAATCCCGATCCCTGCGCCTTCCAGCCGCGTCGAGTACATCGAGGTCTCAGCATAACAAGCCGTTGCACCGAACTCGGCCCCGGAGGGGCCTCGCCGGTGAACGACGCGTTCGACGACAAGAGCAGGTGACTCAAAATGGCACAATTTGAACGCATCACTTTCGACCCGGCCGTCATGGGGGGCAAGCCATGCATTCGCGGGCTGCGGGTAACCGTCGCAATGGTGCTCGGCCTGCTCGCCGCGCGCCGATCCCCTGAAGAAGTCCTCAAAGCGTACCCTTACCTCGAGTCTGAAGACATCGACCAGTGCTTGGCGTATGCCGCATGGCGGATGGAAGAACGTGACGTTCCACTGGCAACCCCATGAGCATTCAGATTCTCATTGACATGAACTTGTCGCCCGATTGGGTCGGTCAATTGACCGCCAGTGGTTGGCCGTCGGTTCATTGGTCCACTGTTGGCGATCCCAGGGCGACGGATCACGAGATCATGCACTGGGCTCGCACAGACGGTTACGTTGTGTTTACACATGATTTGGACTTCGGGACCATGCTCGCGTTGACACATGCGACTGGGCCCAGCGTTATCCAAGTCCGAGGCCAGAACGTTCTCCCGGATCATATGTCGGCGATTCTGATCGCAGCGCTATAGCAACACGAATCGGAACTGGCCGCGGGTGCTCTGGTTGTCGTTGATGCCGCAAAATCCCGGGTTCGGGTTTTGCCAATCTGAGTTGTCACGGGTGATATCCGGTCGTCGAACAAATCGTTGCACCGGCGCGGCTACCGGCTTGGCAATTCACGCCGTAGACTGTTGCAACGGCTCTTGGTTGTTCGGCGCGATTTGGCGTTGGTCCGCCGCCCGCTCAACTCACACGTTGCGCACCGAAGAAATGAAACAACATCCCGCCATTGTCATCGCGCTGACGCGCAACGGCGGCGCGAAGCTGACGGGCTGACCAAGCTCCCCCGCCGAGTGGATCGCCTCGGCTCGGCAGGCAACTCCGGCAGGAATCACGGAGGCAGGATCTGGGCCACCGGTGGGCTTGCGGCTCGGTCACCGTTGCCCGTCTTCCTGCCCGTCGCGGCCGAAACGGTAGTCGATCGTGAGGTGGTCGTTGATCTCCCGTAACGTCCAGGAGTACTTGTGGCGGCCGATCAGGAGGTTGGCCGCGCTGAAATACCGCTGCATTTCGACGAGATCCACCTCGTCGATCTCGGTTCCCTCGGGCCGGGCGGCATGGTTGGAGACGATCAGGAGGTGGTACCTGCCGCGGTCGGGGACCACCATGGAGAAGTCGCCCGAGGCATCGGCCCGGGCGTACTCGCCGCCCAACTTGCGAATCAGCTTCACGCTCTGGTGGGATTCGCTGTAGTCGTCCCGCGGACCGATCCCCTGGTAAGAGATCTTTTTCTCGGGTAACTTTCCGTTGGGCAGGGCGATGATCACGGCGTTCTGGTCGCCGGCCGGCCGCCTCGTGCCCGGGTCGTATACCAGCTTGCCCTCGATCAAGATGCGTTCCTTGGCCGCCTGTTCTTTTTGCCGCTTGTCTTCGGCGCCGCCGCGGCCGATCAAGTAGCCCGATCCAAAGCCCACCGCGAAGAGAATCAGCAACAGCAACCCCTGGACGTAGAGCGTCCGGCGGGGGTAGAGGATCATACCTCGGGGTACGGGCTGGCCGTGTTGGTGTTGTCCCTGTGCGGCCGGCAGACTGGCGGTGGTCGAGGTGGGCGTGCTCGGCGCGGCCTCCTGCGAGTGTGCGATCCGGGGCGTCTCGATCGGCGCCGGCTGGTCGTCGTAGACCGTCAGGCTGGAGGTATTCTCGGCGGCCTGGTGGTTCTTGGCGTAGAGGTCCATTACCATGGCCGCCGCGGCCGCTTCCTGGCTGGGCACAACCTGCGACCAGCCGCACTTGGGGCACTGAATCTCACTACCGGCCTTCCGGCTGGCGATGCCCAGCCATTGGTGACAGCGTTGGCAGTGGAATCGAATCGGCATCGACGGCAGCAGAAAAGCCCGGGGAGCAGAAACTGGGGAAACGGCCCCTCACTCCAGAGTAACACGCCAGAAGCGACCGGGCCAGGGAGAAGGGATTGGGGATTGGGGATTTGGGATTGGGGATTTGGGATTGGGGATTTGGGATTGGGGATTTGGGATTTGGGATTGGGGATTTGGGATTTGGGATTTGGGATTTGGGAACCCGGATCGGCGATTGGCCCGGTGGCGGCCGTAACGGACGGACGGGCCGTCGGTTGGGCGACCGGACTCGCCTCCCCCGGTCGGCGGTTCACTGATCGTCGTCGGTGTCGGTCAGCGAATTGAGGCCCTGGGCGAGCACGAGGCAAATCAGATCGACCACCCAGAGGATGCCGACTCCCAACGCGACCCACTTCAGCGGCGACCGCTCTGGAGGTTCGCCCATCTCCCCCAAGAGAGCGGCCACGGCCAGAATCACGCAGATGGCGATTGGCCATACCACAACGCCGGCAATCAACAACCGTATGATCCGCGTCGGGACCGGTTTTTGGCTCATAAAAGTCCCTCTAGCTTTCCCAATTTTGCGGACCGCTGCGGTGCCTGTCAAGGTGCCGGAGACGATCGCGGCGGGATCGGCACGGGCAATTCCGGCTTCGGGCGGCGACGTTGGGCGTCCTTCCCTGTCTTGACTTGGCCCCGCAAACAAACACAATGAAAATAGGGTGAGGGCTTCCCTGGGAGAGGAGGGGCCAGAATGAGCCGACTGGGCTGCGGTTTCCATGGGACAATGGGCGTGGCCCTGCTGTGCATGGCCGGCTGGAATTGGGCGGCCGATCCCGCAGCCGCCACCCAGATACTCTTGAAAGACGGCCGGGTCTTGCGGGGAAAACTGGTCCCGGTGGATAGCCTGGCCGACCAGCCCAAGGCCCCTGATGCAGTGGGCGTGATCCGGCGGCTCGTGCTGATAGACGACGGGCTCCGCCGGACGTTCGTGCCCGAGCGCCAGGTCCGGCAGCGCCTGGCCGATCAAGGCCAACTCCAGGAGAAGTTCACCGTTCACCAGCGGATCCTTCGTTCGGGGCGGAAGGTCAGAAGCGTCGGCTCCAGGATCCCCAATCCGCCCCTGGACAAGTTCGACGAATTTGGGCGGCGGATTTTCACTTTCGGCACGCTGCGAGGGCCGGTCAACGTGATCCAGGGGATCACGCTGATCACGCCCCGGTGGACCAAGGTTGAGGGGCTCAACTTCATCTTGGACATGCGGATCGCCACCAGCTCGATTCCCCGCGACATCTTGGACAAGATCTTGCTCAGGCAGCTCGATCCGGAGAACATCGAACATCGCAAGAAGATCGCCCGCTTCTACCTCCAAAGCGACCGCTACAAGGATGCCCGGGAAGCGTTGGAAGCGATCCTGAAGGCCTTCACCGACAGGCCGGACGTCGAGAAGCAGTTGGCGCCGACGATTCGGTCACTCAGGCAGATGGAGGCCCGGAAGGCGTTAAGCGAGTTGAAAGCCCGGCGCGAGGCGGGCCAACACGGCCTGGTGTTGAAGATGCTCAAGGTGTTTCCCTCGGAGGGCGTTGCGGGCGAGATCCTCCAGGCGGTCCGCGAGATGACCCAGGAGTACGAGAGGCTGCAAGGGCGAGTGCGCGAGGTTCTCGAGCAGTTCGACGCCGAGCTGGCCAAGATCAAGGATACGGCCACCAAAGCGCAGATCGAGCCGATTCGCAAGGAGATTATTGCGGAGTTGAACATCGACACGCTGGGCCGGATGGCCGCCTTCCGGCAGAGCCTGGACGACCGCGACCTCTCGCCCGGCCAAAAGCTTTCGTTTGCCATCAGCGGCTGGCTTCTGGGCTCCGACGCGGCGGTGGAGAAGCTCTCGGTGGCGCTTTCGCTGTACAGGGTCCGCGGCCTGGTGCGGCAATACCTCAACGAGCCGAACAAGTTGAACCGAGACCGGATCTTGGGCTCGATGGGTTCGGAGGAGGGCGCGGTGCCGGGGCTGGTGGCGGCGATGCTTGGGCACATGAAACCGGCGGTCGACCCGCCCCCGCCGGTTGCATCCGAACAGCCAGGCTTCTACAAATTGGAGATCCCGGGGCTGGCTCAGCGGACGCCCGTCCACTACCTGGTCCAACTTCCGCCGGAATACAACCCCTATCGCCGCTATCCGGCAATCGTGACCCTGCACGGCGGCGGCACGACCGCCTCGCAGCAGATCGACTGGTGGGCGGGTGACTGGAGCAAGGTCGGCTGGCGCGCCGGCCAGGCCGCCCGCCACGGCTACATCGTCATCGCCCCGGAGTGGACCACCGAACACCAGAAGCAGTACGGTTACTCCGCCCGGGAGAATGCGGCCGTGTTGCGCAGCCTCCGCGACGCCTGCCGGCGATTTTCGGTGGATACGGACCGGGTGTTCTTGTCGGGACATTCGATGGGCGGCGACGCAGCGTGGGACCTGGGTCTGGCCAATCCCGACCTGTGGGCAGGCGTGATTCCCATCGTGGCCCAATCGGACCGCTACTGTGCCCGTTACTGGGAGAACGCCAAGCGGCTTCCGTTCTACGTGGTTTGCGGCGAGTTGGACGGCGCCAAGCTGATCAACAACGCCCGCGACCTGGACCGCTACCTACAGCGCGGCTACAACTGCACGGTGGTCGAATACCTGGGGCGAGGACACGAACACTTCTACGAAGAGATTTTGCGGCTTTTCGACTGGATGGGCCGCTTCCGCCGCGACTTCTTCCCCCGGGAGTTTAGCTGCTCGACGATGCGACAATGGGACAATTACTTCTGGTGGGTGGAATTGCACGGATTGCCGCCCCGGGCGATGGTCGATCCGGGCGACTGGCCGCCCCCACCGGGAACCCGGCCCGCACAGGTGAAGGCCAAGATCACGGACACCAACGGGCTGAACGTGACGGCCGGGGCCACGAAGGTCACGATATGGCTTTCTCCCGAGATGCTGGACTTCGAGCGGCGGGCGAACATCGTGGTCAACACCCGGCGGGTGGGCGCCCAGGACCGCTTCGTGCAGCCCGACTTGGAGACCCTGCTGGAAGACGTCGGCAGCCGCGGCGACCGTCAGCATCCCTTCTGGGCCAAGCTCGAGCTGCCCACCGGGCGGGTGTTTCCCCGGCGCAAGGCGCCTGCAAAGTGAGTTGGCAGGTTGCCGTCGTCGGCGCCGGGATCTCATTTCTCGTTCCCAAGCTGCGGCTTGGGAACGCCGGGTCCGGGAAGCTCTGCTTCCGCCGGCGCTGGACAGCCACCCGCCGAAGCAGAGCTTCGACGAGGTGCGTTCCGAAGCCGGAGCTTCGCAGCGAGGGGATTGGTTCTTGCCTTCGTGCCAGGAATCCCTATCGTACGCCCAGGCTCCCAAGGGCAGACACCTCTAACTGTCACGGCTATAATGCGGCTTTTCAGCCGCCGAGCTACCGTTCGCACGGTTCGCCATGAGCGACGTAACCCGCATCCTGTCGGCAATCGAGCAAGGCGACGCTCAGGCGGCCGATCAACTGCTGCCGCTGGTCTACGACGAACTCCGCCGGCGAGCGTTATTGAGTGCGAGTGGAGCGCGGACGGGATGTCGTGTGACTTTTTCGTTTAGCGGGCGGGCTTGCCCGCCGTGGTATGCGTCAAAAACTCCCGCTGATTACACGGCGGGCAAGCCCGCCCGCTAAACGGCAAGCAGTT
>CAZUAM010000461.1:0-6144 GCA_964618095.1 uncultured Planctomycetaceae bacterium
CCCAAATCCCAAATCCCAAATCCCAAATCCCAAATCCCAAATCCCAAATCCCCAACCCCCCATGCTCCTCGGCTACAACACCAACGGCATGGCCCACCACGACCTCTTCGACGCGGTCACGCTGCTGGCCGAGATCGGATACCGCAGCGTGGCGATTACCATCGACCACGGTGCGCTGCCGCCGCGCGCAAGTGATCTCCCGGAGAAGATCGACGGCCTCCGGCGGTTATTGGAACGATTCGGCATGCGGTCGGTGATCGAGACGGGCGCCCGATTCCTGTTGGATCCGAGACAGAAACACGAACCGACGCTGGTCTCGGCCGACCCGGACGGTCGTGCCCGACGCGTCGAGTTCTACAAGCACGCCTGCGACTGCGCCGCCCGGTTGGGCAGCGATTGCGTCTCGCTCTGGTCCGGCGTGCTCCGCGACGGCGTCTCCCGCCGGCAGGCCCTCGACCGGCTGGCCGAGGGGCTCCAAGAGGTGCTCGATTACGGGGCAGGGCAGGGGGTCGTCATCGGCCTTGAGCCCGAGCCCGGAATGCTCGTCGACTCGATGCACCGCTACGAAGAATTGCTGGGGCGGATCGACGCGCAAAGCTTCCGCCTCACGCTCGACGTCGGCCACCTCCAGTGCCAGGGCGAGCTGCCGATCCCCGAGATCATCCGCCGCTGGGCGCCGCGGCTGGTCAACGTGCATCTGGAGGACATGCGCACCGGCGTGCACGAGCACCTGATGTTCGGCCAGGGCCAGATCGACTTCCCGCCCGTCTTGCGGTCCCTGGCCGAAGTAGGCTACAACGGCGGCATCCACGTGGAGCTCAGCCGCCACAGCCACCAGGCCCCCGAAGCAGCACGCCGGGCATTCGAGTTCCTCAGCCCGATCATGCCGAGGTCATAGCAAAACAACCAGGCGTCGGTTGGCACCCGTTTAGCCGCCGCGGCTACGCGGCGTCACCTCGCAACCAATCACCCACACCCGAGAGCTCAACCACCATGCCCAAGAAAACCATCCTGCTATCCGTCCCGGGACTCCGCGAAAAAGACCTCCCGGCGATGCCCAACCTCCGGGCACTGACCGCCGGCGGCCAGCTCGCCGAGTTGGTCCCCAGCTTCCCCTGTGTCACTTGCCCGGTCCAGGCCAACATGACCACCGGCCGCCTGCCCCAGGAGCACGGCATGGTGGCCAACGGGTTCTACTGGCGCGACCGCCAGCAGGTCGAGATGTGGACCTCCCCCAGCGATTGCATCCAGCAGCCGCAGATCTGGGAGCTGCTGTCACGTCACGGCCAAGGGCTGACCTCCGCCGTCTGGTTCCCGCTTCACAGCAAGCAGTGCCCGGCGGACTACGTCTGCACGCCCGCCCCCATCCACAACCCCGACGGCTCCGAATCGCTCTGGTGCTACACCCGGCCGAGCGAGCTCTACGGCACGCTGCGCGACGAGCTGGGCCACTTTCCGCTCAAACACTTCTGGGGCCCGCTGGCGGGCGTCCAGTCGAGCGCCTGGATCGCCGATTCGGCCGTCCGCGCCGCGCGGAGCTGGCAGCCCGACTTCTTCTATATCTACCTGCCGCACCTCGACTACGCGGCCCAGCGGACCGGACCCGACGGCCCGGCTGCCGAGTCCGCACTGGCCGAGCTGGACGAGGTGATCGGCAGACTCACTGCCGGCTTCTCCGAGGCCTACCACGGCAACCTGCTCTGGCTGGTGGCCGGCGAGTACGCCATCACGCCGGTGGACCACGTCGCCTATCCCAACCGCGTGTTGCGCGAGGCCGGCCTGCTGGCCGTCCGCGAAGAAGACGACGGCGAACTGCTCGACCTCGAGAAAAGCCTCGCCTGGGCACTGACCGATCACCAGCTCGCCCACGTCTTCGTAGCCAACGCCGATCAGCAACTGGCACGCCGGGTAGCCGAGCTGTTTCGCCGGCAGCCGGGCATCGCCGACGTGCTCACCGGCGACGAGCACGACCGCTACCACCTGAACCACCCCCGCAGCGGCGAAGTCGTCCTGATCTCCACCCCCAACAGTTGGCAGGCCTACTACTGGTGGCTCTCCGACGATCGTGCCCCCACCTTCGCCCGCACGGTTGACATCCACCGCAAGCCGGGCTACGATCCGGTGGAACTGCACTTTGACCCCGCCACCAAAACCATCCCGCTCGACGCCACGCTGAATCGAGGCTCGCACGGGGCCCCGGCGGTCGATCGCTCCCAGCGGAGCGTGATCCTCACCTCCGAGCCGGCCCTGTTGCCGGCTTCGAGCGTGGCCGACACCGACGTCTTCGGCATCGTACTACGACAATTCGGAATCGACCCCGACGTTTAGCGGCCGCCGCCACGACAACTCGACGTTTAGCAACCGCCGGCACGGCGGCCCAAAGTTTAGCGGTCGCCGGTAGGGCGACCATTGTCATGGAGAACGACTCATGAAACAACACCGTCTCCACTTCCTGCTCATTCACCCGACTCTGATTGCCGCCCTGTCGGCAATCGCGCCCCCTGCCACCGAAGGAGCCCAGCCGACCACACCCGACCCGGCCCGGATCGAACAGCTCACACAAATGCTGCCGGAGGCGCCCCGCGGCGTGGGCCCCACCATCGACGACCGAAAGGCATGGCGGACGGTAGCGGAGGCCCCCGACTTCCGAGACGTCGTCCCGGAGGGCAAGCGGCTGCTTTCGCAGCCCATCCCCGAGTTGACCGACGAATTGTACCTCGACTATTCTCGCACCGGCAATCGCACCCGTTATCAGCGCGTGCTCTCCCAGCGACACTCTCGCTTGCCCCGGTTGGTCTTGGCCGAGTGTATCGAGAACCGCGGGCGGTTCCTGCCGGCCATCGAAGAGGCGATCCGCGCGGTCTGCTCCGACAAGACCTGGGTCTACCCCGCCCACGACCGCAGTCTGCGGAACTTCAAGGGCCTGGTCACCGAAATCGATCTCCACGTAGCCGCGGTCTCCTGGAACCTGGCCACCGCCGACTACTGGCTGGGCGACAAGCTCAGCCCGGAGACCCGGAAGCTGATCCGCAGCGAGCTCGAGCGGCGGACCTTCACGCCATTTACGGGCATGGTCACCCAAGGCAAGCCGCGCCTCTGGTGGCTGACCACCACGAACAACTGGAACGCCGTCTGCCTGGCCGGCGTGACCGGCGCTGCCCTCGCCATAATCGATTCGCCCGAGCGACGTGCCTTCTTCGCCGCCTCCGCGGAAAAAAACGTCCAGAATTTCCTCCGCGGCTTCACGCCCGACGGCTACTGCTCCGAGGGCGTGGGCTACTGGAACTACGGCTTCGGCCACTACGTGATGCTGGCCGAGACCCTCCGGCAGGCCACCGGCGGGAAGCTCGACATGTTCGCACGCCCGGAGATCGAGCAGATCGCCCTGTTCGGCCACCGCATGGAGATCGCCCCGGGCATCTATCCGGCCTTTGCCGACTGCTCGGTGGGCACCCGTCCGAGCGTCCCCCTAATGGCCTTCCTCAGCCGCCGTTTCCGCCTGGGGCTCAATCGGTTTGAACAGGAGGGCCTCCTGCTGAACATTGGACCTTCCTCCAGTCTGTTCCACTTGGGGCTGCACGGCTTCTCCAACTCGGCAACCGAAACACCCGCTGCCAAGCCCCGCATGCCGGCCCACCCGCTGCGCGATTGGTTCTCCAACGCCGGCATCCTGATCTGCCGCCCGGCGCCCGACAAAAAACGTGCCCTGGCCGTCGCCCTCAAAGGCGGACACAACGCCGAGCATCACAACCACAACGACGTGGGCTCCTACCTGGTCGTCCTGGGCCGGTCCACGCCGCTGGTCGATCCCGGGGCCGAGGTCTACACCGCCCGCACGTTCAGCTCCCGGCGATACGAGAGCGGCGTGCTCAACTCCTTCGGCCATCCCGTCCCCCGCGTGGCCGGAAAGCTCCAGCGCACCGGCCGCTCGGCCGCCGCCAAGGTCCTCAAGACGGATTTCACCGACGAGCAAGACACGGTAATCCTCGACCTGCGTGCTGCCTACGACGTGAACGAGCTGAAGAAGCTCCAACGGACGTTCGTCTTCTCGCGCGACGGCGTCGGTAGCCTGACGGTAACCGACGAGGTCGAGTTCGACGGCCCCCAAAGCTTCGGCACCGCGGTGATCACCTTCTCCGACTGGAAACGCCTTGCCCCCGATCGGCTACAGGTCGGCAACGGCCGCGAGGCGGTCCAAGTAGAAATCACCACCGACGGCCCCGCCTTCCAGATCCAGGCCGACCAGATCAAAGAAGACGTCCGCGGCCGCCGCCTGCCAACCCGCCTGGGAATCGACCTGACCGAACCGGCCCGCCGAGCGACCATCACGCTGAAGATCGTCCCCGCCGCCCCATAAGGAAGGAGGCAATGTTGAGGGTCATTTCAGAAGAAGAGATGGAAAAGCGTACCGCGGCGCTCATCAAAGCGGTTCCCGAGGAGAAGCGTGAGGTAGTTGCCCGAGAAATCCGTCGGTATGCCGAAGACATGGATCGACGGCACTCTCAGCTTGCAGAGTCTCTGGAAAAACACCTGGGCAAAGGTGCCGAGGTTGTTCTCAAGGAGATGAACAAGCCCAATTTCGAATGGGATCGAAACGTAGCAGACCGGGTTGAGGGAAAGACGAGAGAATAGAGATTCGCGAGCCTGGGCTCATTCCGGCGGCGTGAACCGGAAGTTGCGGCTCTGGCTGAAGAATTTCAGCGGGTTGTCGTATACCACGCTGCGGATCAGCGATTCGGGATGCCCCCGGCGGCGCATCGCGAACATGAACTCGGAGACGGCCAGCGGATCGGAGGGGCCCCAGTCGGCCGAGGAATTGACCAGGAGCCGATCCGGCCCGTAGATCTCCACCATGTCCGCCGTCCGTTCGGGCGTGGCCTTGGTCGTCGGATAGAGCGTGATCCCGGCCCAATAGCCCTCCTCCAGCACTGGCCGGATGGTGTGCTCCTCGCAGTGGTCGATGCACACCCGGCTGCGGTCCACCCGCCGATCGGCCCGCAGCAGGTCGAGGATCATCCGCGTGCCCTTGTACTTGTCTTCCAGGTGGGGCGTGTGGAACAGGAGCTGCTCGCCAGAGTTCATGGCCAGCTCGATCAGCTCCAACAGCGTGGTGACCTCGTTGCGGGTGTTCTTGTGCAGTCCCACCTCGCCGATCCCCAGGCAGTTGGGCCGCTGGAGGAATTCCGGCAGCAGGGCGATCACCTCGCGGGAGAAACCGACGTCCTCGGCCTCCTTGGCGTTGATGCCCATCCAGCAGTAGTGCTGGATGCCGTAGTTGGCCGCCCGCTTGGGCTCCCACTCGGTCAACTGCCGGAAGTAATCATAAAAGCTGTTGGCGCCGCTGCGGTTGTAGCCCATCCAAAAGGCCGGCTCGCCCACGACGACGCAGCCCGCTTTGGCCATTGCCCGAAAGTCGTCGGTGGTTCGGGCGGCCATGTGAATATGCGGATCGAAGAAGTACATGGTGGTGATGATGCTCGTTTGGGTGTTTCGTAAACGGGGACACAATAAACGGGGACAGACACCGTTTCCCGATGTCTCGTCTCACCTGAAACGACGGCTCGCAGGGACAGCTCGCCTGCCCCTATTTCGGCAGTGGCGGGCAAGCCGCCACGGGCACCCGGCCTGTCAAGACAGTCGAAATCGAACGCTAGCCCTTTCGCCAATCGTCCTGGTAGGGCAGCGAGAACAGCAACTGGACTTTCTCGGCCCGATCGGACCTGTCACCGCTCAGGATCTGGAGTGCTTGGCGGATCTTCTCCAAGCGGGGATCGTCGGCCACCCAGCCCTCGGCCCGGTCGATGCGGTCCAGCGCGGCGGCCACGTCGATCAACCTCATCCGGACTCCAAGAAATTCACGCTCCAGGACTTCGGCTGCGGCTATGGGAATCGGCATGTTGGGTCCTCACGGGGTTGGTTCGCACGATTGGGGGCGGCTATTTGCGGAAGGCGGTTCTGACGGCGACTGAACCGCCAACACCGCCCGTCTTCGCCGTCGGAGACGTCTCCCACAGTTCTCGCCGTCCCAGACACCTAGTATTCAATCAGACCGCAACTCGAGCCAGAGATCAAGCCATATAGTGGGGCCAAGGGGTGCAGGAACGCACTTTCCCGCAGTCGCGGACGTGACACCATTGCTTGCTT
>CAZUAM010000462.1:0-6121 GCA_964618095.1 uncultured Planctomycetaceae bacterium
CGCGGCCCGATCGTCTATTGCCTCGAAGCAGTCGATCACCCGGACGCAAACGTCGGTCG
This sequence comes from uncultured Planctomycetaceae bacterium, assembly GCA_964618095.1. Classification (GTDB taxonomy): domain Bacteria; phylum Planctomycetota; class Planctomycetia; order Pirellulales; family Thermoguttaceae; genus CAZUAM01. Next base: position 60 of record CAZUAM010000462.1, read on the forward strand.
CTTGGCCTTGCCGCGAAATGCGGACTTGCGTGCGGAGCATCGCTCGGAATTGCTCGGTGGCGTGACCGTTCTGCGCGGCCAAGCCCTGGCCGAGGAGCAGCGGCCGGTCGCGCTGACGGCCGTGCCGTACTACGCCTGGTGTAACAGGGAAAAGGGCCCCATGACCGTGTGGATCGACGAGGCCCCCGCCACGGGCAAGTAAGCCCCAGCGTTGCAGAAATCATTGGTACGACGGCCCTCCGAGGCCGTCGACCGCCTTACCGGCCGCCTGATGCCTGCCGACTAACCTGGTTGGAGAGATGAATGCAAAGTGGACCGTTTAGCCCCGGCGTCCAGGCCGGGAAAACGCCGCGTAGACGCGGCGGCTAAACGGGCCAGGACTGTGCAGACATTCCCGTGTCCCGACTAGTGCGCAGTCGAACCACTTCTCGTTCCGTGGCGGCGTTGGTCGGCGTCCCACGCGGACCGCAGCTTGTGAACGGTTAGGGATTCGACGTGGACTTCGGCCCCCTTGGCGTAGAGTTCCAGGGGCGTGTTTTGCTGGGCGGGCACCAGACATGAGGTCATCGAGATCTGGCCGCCGTTGGCGAAGACCTCCACCGACGTGCGGTCCAGCAGGATTCGCAACCTGACGACGCCCCCCACCGGCGAGAGACTCGCCGAGCGGCCCAGGCAGGAAAGCTTGCCTTCGGCCCAGGTTACCGCCTGGCCATGCAGGCGCAGGCCGAACTCACTCGCCCTGAGCGGACGGACGGCCATCTCGACGTCGAACAGGTCGCCGGAGATCCCGGCCAGCGGGTTCTCGCCCACTTTCAGCCGCTTGCCGGTCAAGACCAAACCTTCGCCAATGTAGAGCGCGGCGATCTCGCCCACAGGATAGCGGTAGAGTCTCGGTCCCTTGGGGCCGGTGACCAGTTTCAACTCGCATGGAAAGGTCATCTGCTGCGTGAACGGCATCTGAGGGTATTTCCCGCCGCGCATCCAGGCGATTTGGATACGTCGCCCCGGCGTGTTGGTCCACGTCTGGGCCGCGTAGAAGTTCCCGCCGAAGTCGCCTCGAATCGGACCGGCCTCGGGCGTGAACTTCTTGCCGTCGAACGTGCCCACCGAATAGTTGAAGGGGGCATCGTGCAGAATCCATTTCGTGTTGGTCTTGTCGCCGTCGATGGGCAGCTCGAACATGTCGGGACACTCGTGGAAGTCGCGGCCGGTCAAGTCGGACGCGCGGGTCCAGTGTTTCAGGTCGTCGGACGTGAAGAATCGGGCCACGCCGCGTTTGACGTACAGCACCATGGCCCACTTCTTCGTCGGCTCGTGCCAGAACACCCTCGGGTCGCGCTCCGTGGTGGTAAGGCCCTGGTTTGGCACGACGGGGTTGCCCTCGTACCGCGTCCACGTCCGCCCCCGGTCGTTGCTGTGGGAAATGCTCTGGCTGAACGGACGCCCCGCCGACGTGTAGACCAGCACGAGCGTCTTGGCCGTGTCTTCGCTAAACCGGGGGCCTTTGCCGAAGCCGGCGGTATTGGCCACGTCCACGACGCCCGAGCCGGAAAAGATCGCCCCAAGCCTGTCCGGCAGGACGGTGATGGGCATCTCCCGCCAGTGTATCAAGTCGCGGCTGACGGCATGCGACCACCGCGAAGGTGGCCGGCTCTTGTCTCCCAGGGCCCCCGGTATCACGTTGCCCAGCGGATTGTGGTCATTGAAAAGGTGGTATTCGCCCGCGTAATACACCAGCCCGCACGGATCGTTGATCCACCCCTTCTTCACCGTGTAGTGAAACTGCGGGCGGTATCGTTCATGATAGAGCGGCTCGGCAGGGATCTGCGACGCCGGTGTCGCGACTTCCGGACCCGTTTGGGCCTTGGTATCGGTCCGCAGCAGGGCGGAAAAGGTCAATACAAGTGCCACCACACGTCTCGTCGAGAACATCTTCATTTCGCTGTTTTGGCTGTGCCCACGCGGCGGACGACGCAGTCTGGCGATGTCGACAATCCTATCATGGCACCTTCCCCGTGTCCAACGCGGCAGTTCACTCTTTCGGTACGCGAGTTTGCGACGTATCCGGCGTGCAGTGCCTCAGCCGGACTGACTGCGAACGGCCTGCCCGTTGTTCGCTTGCAGGGTCACACGTCCAAGATTAGACTATCATAATCACCGCCACGTAGCAGTCGAGTAATGGAACACGTTAACTGAGGGTGTCCGGGAATTCGACGCGGAAAACGTCGACTGGTCAGCCGGACCTGTAAAGCCGCCGCCAGTGGCGGCGGACTTCCGCGACCACTGGTCGTGGCTTTACACGGACCGATCTCTACGAATTCCTGGCCGGCAAACAGCGCGACGACGGATCGTGCGGGAATCGAGCAACATCAGCCCAAGGAAATCCCTGTGAATCAACGCAAGTTGTCGATATTCGCCGTTGCCACGGTGATCGGTCTGCTAATCCGTGGCCCGGCGGCCGTGGCCCAGGATGCGTCCTGGCAGGCCGCCGATCCACCGACCATTGTTTTTCTGATGACCGATCAGCAGCGGTGGGATTGCCTCGGTGTGCTCAACCCACATATCAAGACGCCCAACCTCGACCGGCTGGCACGGCAGGGGATTCTCTTCCGTCAGGCCGTGTGCCAGGCGCCGATGTGCGTACCCAGCCGTTACGCGATGATGCTCGGGCTCTACCCGTCACAGCTAGAGGTGAAGTCGAAGCCTTATGGGCGAAAGAACTCATCGAAGTACCTGTATTGGCGAGAAGTTGAAGCACTTTGGCCCCTTGGGAAGTCGCTATTGATATTTCAGTACTTTTATTCGAGAAAAGCGGTTCAGTTTTGTTCATCGCATGCTCGGGGCTCTACGGAGTTCCACTCCGGGCTCGTACGTGGAGGCGTTTTCGGCGCGTCGCGTAGTCTTTCTCATGGCGTTGCAGCCCAAACATAAACGCTTTCGCGAAGCCATCGTGAATTCAGTTCAAGAAAGCTGGGGCGAACACATCCAATGTTGGGAGTCTAGGGAGAATGATTGACGTAAGATCGACTTTCCGCCACGCAATCGCCTTGATCACCGTTATGGGGCTGTTTACCCTGAACGCAGCCTTACCCCCATGCGCCCTGGCCGGGGCCGTCAAGACGGTCACGCCCGTCTCGTTCGCCGACGTGCAGGTCGATAAGGGCCTGTGGGCGAAGCGGCTCGAAATCAGCCGCACCGTAACCATTCCCGAGTGCTTCCAACACTGCGAAGAGACCGGCCGCATCGACAACTTCGCGGTGGCCGCCGGGCTGAAGGAAGGAAAGTTCCAGGGCGCTCATTACAACGACTCCGACGTCTACAAGATCGTCCAGGGCGCCGTCTACAGCCTCAAGGTCCATCCCGATCCGAAACTCCAGCGATACCTCGACGGCGTCATCGCCAAGATCGCCGCCGCCCAGCAGCCCGACGGCTACCTCGACACCTATTTCATGGGCGAGAGGAAGAAGGATCGCTTCAGGCACATCTCGCACGGCCCGAGGCATGAACTGTACTGCATGGGCCACCTGATCGAAGCCTCCGTCGAGCACTACAGAATGACCGGTAAGCGGACCATGCTGGACGTGGCTATCAAGCTGGCCGACCATATCGATTCGATCTTCGGGCCCGGCAAGCGAGACGCCGTGCCCCACCATCAGGAGCTCGAATCGGCGCTGATCAAACTCTATCGCGTTACCAAACAGCAGCGATACCTCAAACTGGCGCAGTTCTTCATCGACCGCCGGGGCCATTTTGAAGACCGCCCAACCGTCACGTTCTACGGGCAGGACCATCTGCCCGTTCGCCGGCAGTCCGAGATCGTCGGTCACGCCGTACGCGGGATGTACCACTGTGTGAATATCGCTTCCCTGTACACCGAAACCGGCGACGCCGAACTGCTGGCCGCGGCTCGTCGCCTCTGGGAAAGCACCACGCAGCGCAAACTTTATGTAACCGGCGGAGTGGGAGCGGTCGGAAGCGGCGAATCCTTCGGCAACGATTACCAACTGCCCAACGAGACCGCCTACGCCGAAACGTGCGCGGGCATCGGCCTGGTGTTCTTCGCCCACCAGATGTGGAAAATCACTCCGGACGCGGAGTACATCGACGTGCTCGAACGGGCGCTGTATAATGAAGTGCTGGGCGGCGTTGCGCTGAGCGGCGACGCGTTTTTCTACAACAACAAGCTGCTGTCCACGGGCGAAGGCTGGGGATCGCTGCGGCAGCGTTGGTTTCGCTGCGCCTGCTGCCCGTCCAACATCTGCCGCTTCATACCGGCCGTGCCGGGCTACCTGTACGGACATCTTGGCGACGACCTGTACGTAAGCTCGTTTGTTTCCGGAACGGCCACCGTCAAGATGGACCGCCAGACCGTGACCGTCAGGCAACACACGCAGTACCCGTGGCACGGCGCGGTCAAGATCACCGTCGACCCGTCCGAAGCGGCCGAATTCACGATCAACGTGCGGATCCCGGGCTGGTCGAGAAACCGGCCCTCGCCCGGCGATCTCTACCGCTACGCCGACCCGACGCTCGATCCGCCTGTCCGCTTGCGAGTCAACGGTAAGGAGATGGCGATCGCTCTCAAACGGGGATACGCCGTCGTCACGCGGAAGTGGGCCGCCGGCGACGTGATCGCCCTGGACTTGCCCATGCCCGTTCGCCGTATCCTGGCCCACGCGAAAGTCGTCAACAACGCCGAGCGCGTCGCGCTGGAGCGCGGGCCGATCGTTTACTGTGCGGAATGGCCGGACAACGACGGGAAGGTGTTGGATATCGTGCTGGACGACGACGTTGCTCTGAAGGCCGAGTACCGCAAGGACCTGCTGCACGGCGTGGCGGTTCTTACCGGAACCCTCAAGAGCGGAAAGAAGTTCACCGCCATCCCGTTCTACGCACGCGCGAACCGCGGCCGGGGCGAAATGAACGTCTGGATCGCCCGCACACAAGCAGCAGCCAAGCGGATATCGACGGGCCCCTTCCCACACGACTGGGAGGCCTGGAAGTCGCTCAAGGCATCGCACGTGTATCCGCCAACTCAATTGGCGGCGCTGGAAGACAACCGGCTCCCCAAGAGTTCCCGTGATCTGAGCGTGCCGTATTTCACCTGGCTGTACCACGTCGGAGGCAATGAGTGGGTCCAAAAGAGCTTCGCCAAGCCGACGAAGGTCTCGTCCGTCGAGGTCTACTGGCTCGACCACCGCGACAACGGCCCCTGCCGTATGCCCACGTCATGGCGCGTTCTCTACAGGCAGGACAACCAGTGGAAAGCGGTCGAAAACATCGGTCCCTACGGCCTTGATGCCGACGTGTTCAACAAGGTCGAGTTCAAGCCGGTCACAACAACCATCATCCGTATGGAAGCCAGTCTTCAACCAGGCTTCTCAGGCGGAATCCTCCAGTGGCGCGTCAAGTAGACGAGACCACACAAGGACGAACGACACCGGGAGCCGATCGTGCTGGCCGGGTCCGATCGACCGACCGACGTCTGCTTTCTGCCGCGCGAAGGGCTACTGGCCACGGAGACCCTGAATCTGCCGGGCGCCGTCAAGGAACTGACGGTGTTCGTCGCGGGGGCGACTGCGTGCGTTGACGCGCTGGCATTCCGCGAGGAACTCCAGTTGCCGCTGGTGGGGCTCGCAGGGCACGAAACCCGGCACGTCACAGCGGGGATGCTCTTGGAGGTTACGCCGCCCCTGGCGAATCAAGTCCAAGGCGCTCAGGTAACGCGGATCGCGGGAGTCCGGAACACGGCCTGCCAACGCAAATCCTCAACGGACTTGGACCTCGTTCCGGTTTCTTGACCGTACGCGAAATCCAAGTGACCGTTTGGCTTACCGTGGGCCAGATTCTTGTTCTTGAGAATACAAAGAGCTATAACGAAAATACCACTTGTACTGTTCAGCGGACAACTGCCTCAGAATGGTTCTGAGATCCCTGAAAGGTTACGTCTATTGGGACCTGTTTACCGAGTCTCAGTAGTTCCAAGTCTGGGGAACGGGTGGCTGGGGTCGAACGAAGTGAGCCCACAGACCCTCGGCTTTCCGGGGGCTCGCTGGCGCTCG
>CAZUAM010000463.1:0-6097 GCA_964618095.1 uncultured Planctomycetaceae bacterium
GGAACCAGGCTTCAGACCGCAATACACGGCGCCTTTCGACTCTCGTTGGGGATTACATGCAACTACGGAGCGTATTCTACGCGATGATAGACACTGTCAGTACGGTTTCCTTGTCGGGCTGGCATTGCCAGAATGCCTCGCTAATCACTGTTCAAGCTCTGACCCCTACGACTGACCCCTACGACTACGACAAAGAGATGGTCATCCATCAGGCGAAGGCGGTCGGCAACCTCGACGCCGATCGGGGCTGCCGGACGCAATTGGTCGGCGAGGTCCGGGGCGACATCGGCAACTTGTTCCAGCAATGGGACCACTTCAGTTGGCATCGCGTGACGGTCTACGGCGACGTGAAGGAGCCGCTGATCGAATTCGGCAAGGCCCTGGGGCTGCGCGTCGTGGAAGAGGCGTGAGCGCGGGCCGCCCGAAAGCTCCCGCCGCTGGCCTGGCACCGAACCGCCCAGAGCCCGGCAACCATGGCCACGCCGACAACCCATCTGTGGCCGGAAAACGCCCTCGTGGCCGCCGGACGGACTGCTCGGGACAGGCAGCTCACCGGGCAAGCCAGTGACGGACCCCCAACAGAATCCGCTCGGCGTTGCTCATCTCGGCTCGTTCGTTCAACACGGCTCGCAAGGTCTCCGGGTCGTCGGTGATGATGTTGTCCACGCCGAAGTCCACCAGCGACGACATCCTCTGCCGGTCGTTGACCGTCCAGACGTGGACCTGCTTGCCGGCGCGGTGCAGGGAACGGACGTAACGCGCCGTCACGTTTTCCTGGCTGACGCTGAGGAAATCGACCTCCAGCTTCGCCACGTCGCCCACGGCCACGGAGACAATGTGCCCGACGCTCAGGCGGGCATCCAGTCGCTTGGCCTCGACGAGACCCTGGTAGTTCAGCGAGCTGACGACACACCGGGGCTGGAAATCGTTCTCAGCCAGGATGCGGACCACGCGTTCGGTCAGTTGCTTGTCGTGGCCGTTGAATTTCAGCTCGACATTGAGCCGGATCCGCCCCCGAGCGGTGTCGATCACCTGCTGGAGCGTGGGAATCCGTGCGCCCTTAAACTCGGGAAAGAGCTCGCTTCTGACGTCGAGCGATTTGATCTCGTCGTAGGTTACTTCCCAGATTCTCTTTTTGAGGCCGGTAACTCGCTTGAGATCGCTGTCGTGCAGCACCACAATCACCCCGTCCGCCGTCTCCTGAACGTCGATCTCCGCAAAGTCGGCCCCCTGGCGGATGGCGGCCTCCACGGCGTTGATGGTGTTCTCCGGCGCACTGCGGGGGCTGCCGCGATGGGCCGTGACGGCCACCCGATCCTCAATGCCGATCTGCTCCACCAGGACGTAGGTGACCGCGGCGGTCGCCCCGAGAAAGAGGAGGGCCGCGGCCAGTCCGAGTCGCTTCGTCGATAGCCAACGGGGCACGCCGGCGGGGGCGAGCTGCACACCTGAAAGCTGTTGCTGCAAATCAGGGTCATTCGCTGCGGCATCCTCACAAAGCCGGACGATAAGTAGCGCATTGGTCGTCACGGTGAGCAGCGAAATGATCGCCGCCGTCAGCAGGTTCAGGATCACCAATCCAGCCAGCATGGGAACCAAGACGGCCAGGCGCTGGCCGGCCGCCCCAATCGCAACCTGCTCCACGACTTGCAGCACAACGCCCAGAATACCAGCCAGCACGGCAACGACCAGCAGCCAAATCAGTAGGATCCCGGCCTTCCGCAATACCGAGCCCTTCGTCAGTCGCAGGCTCATCCTCAGGCCGGCGAGGGGTCGCTGTTTCGCGAGAACGCAGGCCGGCAAGGCGAACATCATCCGCACGTAGAACCAGCCCCACACCAGCAGCAGCCCCACCAGCGCGATGCCTCCCACCGCGGCCGCCCGCCAAAAGGCCGGAGGTTTCTCGGCCAGATAGTAGTTGATGTCGTACTCCCATAACCAGCCACGGTAGGCCGCGGCTGCAATGGCGGCGAAGGGCAGAAAGCAGACGAAATACAGTGCCACTTGCAGCAGGGCCAGCTCCAGCAGAACTCCCACTCGCCGGACTGCTTCCCACAAAGCGGCCACGGCGGAACAAGGTTTTCCCGCGTAGGTCGTGCGGGCGATCAAGATCAGGCCGGCCTGCTCCAGGAACGTGATCAAGACGGCCAGCGAGCCGCTCACCAGCAGCGTCCCGATACCCAACGGCGAGAGCGCAAACGAAAGGATCTGCTCGTTGCTCACGGCCACGCTGCCGGTGAAGGCGATCAGCGTCGCAAGCACGCCCGCAGAGAGCGGTCCCAGAATCCCGGCCGCCAGAATCTTCACCAGGATTTCGTAGCTCACCAGCGGCAGGGCGCCTCGCCGAAGGCCCCGGCAGACGCCTGCGAAAACCTGCACCAGCGCTGCTTGTCGGGACGGTCCGTTCATCGGCCAGTTCTTCAGTTGTGGGGGAGTATTGGTACGATCATCTCCGCCGGCCTCCGGCTGCGCTCTCCATGTTTGCCAAGATAGCCGGCACAACCGGCATTCTCTAGTATCCCCCGTGTCCAATTGGACGTCGACCCCGTCGATTGGACCGCGGGAACGCAGAAATGCGATGGACTTGGGAGCCGTCCTGAATAGGATTTCGTGATTCCGGGAATTCCGCAATGTTTAGCCCCGGCGGCCACGCCGGGACTTGCCGCCGCGTAGCCGCGGCGGCTAAACGCTCCACTCCCAGAATCGTGCAACTCCATTTAGATCAAGGTTGGAGCATCGTGGGGGCCGTCCCGATTCTGGCGAAGGGAAAACGGGACTCTCCCCCTTTTGGCGGACGGCAAAGTCCAAGGTGGTTCTTGGACAGCTCCCGGCGTGATCAGCATCCGCTGCGGGCCATTGCGAGACACTTCGCAACTATATCCACCAGGTGCTTCGTGGAGCACGGCTTCGGCACCACCAAGACTGACAACTCGTCGCGCAACTGTTCCACGTTCAATTCATCAGCCCTGGCGGTCAACAAGATTACCGGGGTGCTGGCATACTGATCGTTTTCACGCAGCTTCTTGACGAGGTCGCTCCCTGTGTAATCAGGCATGTAGTAGTCGGTGATTACCAGGTCGAAGTCCTCATGCTCGGCAAGCGTCAAGGCCTTGATCGGGCTTGCTGCCGCCGACACTCTGAACCCCGCCTTCGTCAGACTGAACGCCACCGCGTTTCGATGCGGACTGTAGTCGTCCACGACCAGGACGTGCTCGGGCTGTGATCCCATTGCCGCCGCCTCCCCAACTCTTGGGCCAGGACCCCTGTTCATGAGTAGTCCACTGACAAGCATAGCCCGTCCTTCTAGCGGAGTCCAATCACACCCACCGGCTCGGTTGGGTCGCAATGATCGAGCCGATGATAACGCACAGCGAGCCGACGAATCACCACCGGAAGGGAGCCGCCAATTCCGCCGGGCTGCACCGTGCTGCCGCCGATGCACTCTCCGGATGAGGTCGGGCCAAGGCACCCGGCGAAGACCAGCCGGGCGAAGCAGAAGCCGAACCGGCGTCGAGCCGGCGACCGCTTCGCCGTGCTCAACGCCTTCGTCGACGTCGCTGTGGGTACGCTTCGGAGAACCAACGCAGCCGGCTGGGGACCTAAGCAAGCAAATCGAAGAAATCACGTGAGGCCGAGTCAGATGCCGCAAGTCATTCTGTTGCCAAAAGAAAAAGACCCGCTGACAACCGCTGTCAACGAGTCTTCCAAGTGGGCGATGGCGGACTCGAACCACCGACATCCACGTTGTAAGAGAAGCCGGATAACTCGCCGAAAAGCCTGTTTTCCCCGCGGTTTTCTGCAATTATAGCGACTTGATCGGTTTTTGCAGGAGGCAGGTATCTCCTGGAGCCAATCCGCCCGGTGGCAGGCAGAGGCCGGCCACGAGCCGCAGGGAACCAAGAGGATGACAGGCGGGGGTTGTCATCGTGTCATGCCACCGCGTGTCGTGCCACCGCGTGTCGTGGCGTCAGCGCGTGCGACGGGGCGTCTCGGCCGGGGGCGCCAAGCCGCGCAGGGTTCGATCCAGACCCCCTGCCCTTCATGGGCCCCAGCATGAGATTAGCCCCCTCCCGCGCGCGCAGTGGTTTTCGGCTGCTAAAACAGGCAAGGAGTTCATCACGGCAGAATCCGGCGCATTTGGCGCACATTCGGGCCCGATCGACCCCGATCTGGCCCTGCTGATCGACGCCTGGCCGCGGCCGCCCGAGGCGGACCGGCAGGCCGTGCTTCAGATCGTCCGGAAAGCCGTCCAGAGACCGTAGGAAGCCCAAGGGGGCCACAGAAGGGGGTGAAGATGCCCGTGGTCGTCATCCTTGGGGCACGCCCGGCCCGGGGCGAGGCGAAGGGAACACGTCGGCACCTGACGGAGACGCAGGGCGGCATGGTCGGGGCCCGCGCCATGGCATGGTACGCCAAGCAGGCGAAGGAACGGATGCGAGCTGCTTGCAGCAGCGCTCCAGAATCTGCATTTCGCCCCCCCGAAAGGGCGTGTTCGACTGGGATTCGGTCTCCTGTGAGGCCTCGAAGGCGGCGACTGTCAGAAGGCAGTGGAGCCGGATGCCCCGACGCCTGCGCGTCACAAATGGGTCCATTTCTGGGTCGTCCGGCAATACGCATGAACAAATGGGACGATTGGCGATGGACTGCAGCCAACTGCGTGGCTGTCGCCATGCGCGTGTGCAGAGGAAGCTGCATTTCGTGCATCGGGACAATTCCGAGTCGGCGCGGCCAGCCTGGCAAGGGCGGACAAAAACCCTTGCAGTCACTGCCGTAGCCGATAAGCTTATAGTGAAGCATTGGGTCTATAGAATTGGAGGGAGCGAGGAGATGGTGAAGCACGCAGGCAGATTGGGCGGTGGGGTGGCCTTGGGACTGGTGATCGCGATTGTCGCCGGGACCGCATCGGCCGACTCGATCACGGCGGAGGCGATCTACGACGCTGCCGGTGTCCAAGGCGGGCTGGTGGTGCATCTTGGTTGCGGGGACGGCAAACTGACCGCGGGTCTACGGGTATCCGACCGCTATCTGGTCCACGGCCTGGATCCCGATCCCGGGAAGGTCGCGGATGCCCGGAAATATGTCCAGGAGAGGGGGCTCTACGGCCCCGTTACCGTATCCCGATTGGAGGACTCGCAACTGCCCTACGTAGACAACCTCGTCAATATGATTGTCGTAACGGGTGACAAGGGGCAGGTCTCAAAGGGTGAGATGATCCGGGTGCTCGCCCCCCGTGGCGTCATCGCGGACGCCCGAGAGGAGAAACTCGAGATCACGCGCAAGCCCTGGCCTGGGGAACTGGATGAATGGACGCACTACCTCTACGACTCCTCCAACAACGCCGTCTCCGGCGACACGGTGGTGGCACCACCGCGCGGCCTGCAATGGACCTGTGGGCCCGAGTACGCCAGGAGCCACGAGCACTTCGGGAGCGTCAGCGCGATGGTCTCCAGCGGGGGACGGGTCTTCTACATCATCGACGAGGGCCCGATCAGCTCCGTCTTCCTGCCGCCGAAGTGGAAGCTGGTGGCGCGAGATGCTTTCAACGGGGTGCGGCTCTGGCAGCACCCGATATCGAGCTGGGAATCCCAACTGCGCGGCTTCCGCAGCGGCCCGCCCGAGATCGGACGGCGTTTGATAGCAAGCGGTGGGCGCGTCTATGTCGCGCTCGGCTACGGCGGGCCGGTCACGGTCCTCGATGCGGCTACCGGAAAGCCGTGCGATGTTTTTTCGGGCACTGAAGGCGCCCGGGAGCTGCTTTGCCGGGACGGAGTGCTCTATGTGCTGGCAGACGACATGAAGACGGCGGACCACGATGAGAGGAAGAAGTGGATCAATCAAACCGCCCTCACGCTGAAAGGCTACCAGTTCCCGAGGAAAGCGATCCCGATGTACGGTGAACAGCGCATCGTCGCAGTGAAGATCGAGACCGGCAAGCCGCTTTGGGAGAAGGAATGTGGAGCCGCCGGCGAGATCATGCCCGCGACGCTCGCGGTCGCCGACGGCCGCGTCTGCTTTCAAAGTGTCTCACGCGTGGTCTGCCTAGACGCCAGCAACGGAAAGGAGGTGTGGCGCAGCGATCGCCCGGTCGCAAGGAGCC
>CAZUAM010000464.1:0-6096 GCA_964618095.1 uncultured Planctomycetaceae bacterium
CGGCCGTCTTCCTCAGCTCGGGCGGGGCCTGGGAAAGGGAATTGTTGGTGTTCAGGCCGATTCCCACGATCCGGCGTCCGTCGGGCAGGAGTTCTACGAGGACTCCGGCCAGTTTGCCCCCGGCGGCCATCACGTCGTTGGGCCAATCGATGCCCACACGATACGAGGGAACCAGGGGCGCAACGGTCTCGACGACCGCCACGGTGGCTGCCAGCGAGACCAGCGGTGATCGGCCCCGCTGTTTGAGGGCGGGCCGGCCGGGGTCGAGCAAGAGGCTGAAGGCCAGACTGCCCTGGCCGGTCCACCAGGTATGGCTGCCCCGGCCCCTCCCGGCGGTCTGGCTGCCGGCCACGATCAGCAGCGGCAGCCCGCCCGCGCCTTCGGCTGCCGATTGCCTTGCGCGATCGTTCGTGGAGCTCAGCGTCGGATGGTATTCGGCCCGGGCGACGAAGGTCTCGCTGAGGAGCCGATCGATGTCCAGTGGTGAGCGGGCCATGCTGGCTCTTGGGGCGTTGGTAAGATTGGGGGATTTGGGTCGCATGGGAAGCGTCATGCCCTCCGGGACCATCATGGTATCCTCTGGGAGGACAAAAACAACCGGCCGTTTGGTGCTCAAAGGTCTACGGCGGAGGAACCGCTATTGACCCGGCCAGGCGTCCTTGCTATTGAGGGCGTCCTCCAGATTACTCTTCTGCCGATCTTTTCAGAAGCTCATTTCGACAGGGGAACTGTGGTGAAAACCGCAAGCGTACCGTGCGTGCTGCTGGCCGTGGTTTGGGCAGTTGGCGGGGTACCGGCCCTGGGGCAGCGGGTTCAATTTCCCTCGACGTTGCCATCGCCCGGCCCGGCGCCGTCGCTGGCGGAGGCCGGCCCGGCCCCCATGGCTACGTTGGAGGGGACGATCCAGCCGCCAGCGGTCGATTGGGACCCCTACGCCACTCCGGAGACGGCGCCGCCGACGCTGCTGCCTGAGGACCCGTACTTCCAGGTCGGCCCCTCCGGCAGTTTCGGCGGCACCTTCAGCACGATGCGAAGGTTCCTCGACGAGCTGCGGTTCGACTATGTCTGGATGCCCGGCACCGCCGCCAACGAGTTCGGGATCAACGACCTGGAGTTCAACGCCACGTTTGCCATCCCGCTGCTCTACAACACCGAAACCCCGGTGTTGGTCACGCCCGGTTTTGCGCTGCATCTTTGGAACGGTCCCGCTGCACCGGGTGTCGACATGCCTTCCCGCGTATACGACGCCTATCTGGATACGGCCTGGAACCCTCAGATCACTCCCTGGCTGGGCGGTGAATTGTCGTTCCGCGTCGGCATATACTCTGACTTCAACAAGGTCACCGAGGATAGTCTCCGCTTCCCGAGCAAGGGGCTGGCCGTGCTGACGTTTTCGCCCAGTTTCCAGATCAAGGCGGGCGTGATGTATCTCGACCGGCACCCCGTCAAGATCTTCCCGGCCGGGGGGATCATCTGGACGCCCAATCCCGATGTCCGCTTCGAGATCCTCTTCCCCAACCCCAAGGTCGCCAAGCGGCTGACCACCTGGGGCAATACGGAGTGGTGGGGGTATGCCCGGGGCGAGTACGGCGGCGGTTCATGGACCGTGAATCGCCTTAACGCCGCGATCAGTCCGGACCTGGTCGGCTACAACGATCTGCGGTTCTCCCTGGGCCTGGAATTCATTCGGCTCAACGGGCTGACGGGGCTGTTCGAGCTGGGCGTGTCGTTCGATCGCGAGCTCCGCTACCGAAGTCAGGCGCCGACCGTCTTCTACCCGAATACCACGATGTTCCTGCGGACCGGGTTGGCCTACTGAGTCGGTGTCTGAAGATCCCTGCCGGTCCGCCGCAGTTTTCCGGGGCTTCACTTCGTTCAGGCCCGGCCACCGATCCTGCCGAACTCCAGTGGTAGTGAGACGGACTACTGCCAATGCGCTGCTCCCGATCCAGCCAAGCGGTTCTTGTCGTCGGCTTGTGGTTGGGCGCGTCGCCGCTGGCGGGCCAGGTCGTGCGTCTGCCGGCGGTGCTGCCGAGCGAGGAGTCGCCGGCCGGGCGGCTAGTTTCGCACCCCGATTCGGCCGCCGAGCCGTTGCAGGCGCCCGGGGAGCCGAGCCTGCCGGACCAGCCCGAACTTCCCCCCGACGCCCGGCCGGGCACGTTTCAGAAGCTGATCTTCGACGGCCAGTGGCTGCCGCGGGGCGGCAGCGACGGGCTGGGGCTCTCGAGCATGGAGTTGAAGGGCGTCTTGGCCTTGCCGGTTCCCTCGCGCCAGTATCCGCTGATCATCACGCCCGGCTTCGCGATGCATTACTTCGACGGGCCATCGACGGGCCATCGCCACGCCCCGCCGCACGGGTGGGCCGAGCGCGACCTGCCGCCGCGGGTGTATGACGCCTACGCCCAAGTGCGCTGGATGCGCCGGCTCGGGCCCCGTTGGGGAATCGATCTGGCGGTCACCCAGGGCGTGTTCAGCGATTTCCAGCGGGGCACCGACGACAACTACCGGATCACCGGCCACGGAATCGCCGCGTGGTCCTATACACCTGACTTGAAGTTCGTGCTGGGGGCCGCGTACGTCGATCGGATGAAGACGGAGGTGCTGCCGGTCTGCGGGCTGATCTGGACTCCGCACGAGGAGGTCAAGTTCGAGCTGGTCTTTCCCCATCCGCGGATTGCCCGCCGGATCTACACGTTCGGCGCCTACGCCGACGACGTCCAGGACTGGCTGTACGTGGCCGGCGAATTCGGCGGAGGCATTTGGGCCGTCGAGCGGACCAGCGGGGCGGCAGACCGGTTCGACTACACCGACTTTCGCGTCGTCCTGGGCCTGGAGCGAAAAGTCCTGCGTGGGCTGGACGGCCGGCTGGAGGTGGGCTACGTCTTCGGCCGCGAGGTCCGCTATGCCCGCGGTACCTCGAGCCTCGAACCGCCCGACACCGTCATGCTCCGCGGCGGCGTGAGGTATTGAATGCGACGGCAGGGAAACCCCCGGTCAGCACGCGTTCAGGCCCCAGTGACATCCCGCCGTTGCCGCACTCGCTGCAGCGCTACACGCTCACTATGACGGCAGGCAGTGGTTGCAATAGGTGTGGCGCACCTGCACTTCCATGTCGCTGATATCATGTCCTTGGGAACCATTCTCACACACGCCAATGCCGTGACAGCAGTGCGGTACATCGCCCTCCCTGAGCCAGGTTTCTACGTCCATAGGATTTTCGAGAGCGGCGTTGAACGCCGTGGTAGTGTAGAAGGGTTTCCAGCACGCAGCCGGGTCCGTGCGATAGTGGACTACACCGCCAACTCGATCGTGGATATGCCAATGGGTCTTGCAATCGCAGTCGAGATAACACGGAGGCCCCGCTGCCGCTACGAGGGCAGCGCCAAACACTGGGCAGCGAGTCCTAGCGCCAGAACGACCCACGATGTTCTCCGAGTTCGACGCATCTTAATACTTGACGATAACATATTCAACCTCCTCTTAATGGAAGAACGCCGCTTTCGTGGGTGGACGTCCGCCCACTCGGCCAGACTCAGAGTCGCGTGACGACCCTATGCCACAGTCCTCCTGAAGCGCCTGTAAACGAGTATTGCCACCAGGAGACCGGCGATGCCACCCGAGACATACACCGGCCAAGAACGCAAACGCCTCTGCCGCCCCGACAGTGCCTTGCCCGATTCCGTGGCTACCATCTCTTCATAGGTTGCTCTACCGCGGACTTCATCCATGGTAATCAGGCGCTTATTCCCCCCCTCGCGGACAATGTAATACTCCCCGGTGTTTCGATCCGTGACTCTTGTCGCGGGCGGAAACTCGAACTGGAATTGCGAACGCGGGATGGCGTAGTTAATCTCATACTTTGTGACCTTGGCCAGAGATTGACGTAGCAGTCTCCCGGAACCCTGCTGCCTCGCGGCGTATTTCCAAGCCGAGGGGACCCACCCGTGAAGTGGATCTTCGATGTAGGAAATATCGAACTGCATTACGGGTGACTTCTTGACGGCGCGAACTACGCGCAAGACGACAAAACCATGCTGGCAATCGATCCAGTACGATTCCGACCAGACGCTGGCAGCGGGGGGCTCTAAGATCACGCAGTTTCGCCCGCCGATTGTGCCTTGTTTCGCACTTATCCCGTAGCCCGCTAGATCAAGCTTCCCCATGTCGGGATGAAAAGGTCGATAGGTTACGAGCAACGGCACAAGATAGGGGTTCCCGGAATCGACGATCCGCTTCTCCTTCTCGTGAACGAAGCCGCGGGGAAAGAAACGATCGTCCTCTCCAGCGGCGTATCCGAAGAAGGCCTTGCTTACGGCGCCGTCGAAAACGTTCAAATACCAGATTGGCAGGAACTGCTCTTGATCGGCGGACCACTTCGGGCCCCGCGTCGAGTATCGCAGCATGCCACCGTCGATGCTCAAAGCAACAGATACTCGATGTGTGGTATCTGTTGCAGGAAACAACTCGCCCTTGGCAGACGTACCCGGACGGCCCATATTGGTATATGCGGCCGTGGTCCTTGAATCACTCCACTCGAACTTGAAGGTGTGTACGCTGGCCTGTCGTGCTCTCCAAGCATCGATAATGTTCTGGACGGTCGGACCTGCGTGTGCAAGGCTCTCCCCATCGGGTGAGGAAATCCATGCAGAACTCAGAAGCGCGAGCGCAACAAGACCCGGATATCTCGTCAAACGCGATCTTATGGTTCGTCCCATCAAATCTCGACGCACTCCAAAAACCTTCCCTTTGTTTGCGCCCTGTGTCATCCGGCCCGTGGAGACCTCGATAGACCGGCGGACACAACGCTCTCCCGGTCTACTCGGCCAAACCGTGGTAGAACAGGGAAAGCCAGACCCCGTAAGGCTGACTCTCGCCCTCCTCTCGCACGAGGAATTCAACTCTCCCCTGTTGCGCACCGACGTTCGCAACACGTTGTACCACCCGGAACACATGCAGGTTCTCACCGGCCTCCCTAGCCGGCTCCACCCGCACAGGATCGCCACCCTGGTGCTTCACCTCCACGACGGCAAACCGCTTTTCCCTTGAGCCAAGTGTGACGGTGTCTTCGAGGATCTCGCCCACCTTCGCGGCACCAAACCAGAGGGTCGAGGGTGCAACGTACACGTCGTTACATACCTCAGCCGAGACTTCCAACATCAGCGGCGGTAACGCAGAGCCAGCGGCAGTTGCCCGCAGCACCGGCTTGAGTTTCACCTTGAAGGCGTGTTCGCCTGCGGGGAGATTCGTTCGCGGCGTGATTTCGAGATGCAGGCAACTGCCAGCCTGGATCGGTTGCACCACGCGAGCCCTCGCCAGAGATTCGTCACATTCTGCGACCAGACTGGCAAGAGCTTCTGAACACTTGACTTCAACAGTTCTTGACGGAAACGATGAGCCTCGAACCAAGGATTCGCCGAAGTCCACGCGAGTTGGCGACAGCACAATCGGGTATGGACGAACCCGTCCCCGTAATCGCCAATGGACTTGGCTCGGCAACCCGCTCTTGATCACGGGGACTATCTCCGTAGCAAACGCGCGAGACCGCAGCCCGAGTTGCTGAGGGTCTCTGGTCGTCAGATCGAGTGCAACTCGAACGAGCATCGTGCGACCGGCGGGAATCAGAAGCTTTTCGGGCTGAATCGAACTGCAACCGCAGGACGAGCGAAACTCGACGATTTCAACGTCCCCTCCCGTCGGATTCTGAATGGGCAGCGTCCACTGGAAGTTTGGTTGGGCCCAGACGTCGCCGAAATCCAGCGCCTCCTCTGGAACCAATAACAGCCCTTTGCTCGTGATGTTCCTGTTCGCATTCGACCGGAGCCAAACGGCACCCACGGCAACCGACGCGAGAATCAGTATCCAAAGCCCCAGACGCGCAACCCGGAAATGAGCAATCCGACCCGTCATGGCTCCGGCCCTCGTGTCCCGGCGGGAAAGGTGACCGGATGGCGGAAGTGAACGCTTCAGACGCCGAGACAAACCAACTCTGAAAATAGCAGTTCGGTAGGGAATGTCAATGGTCTGGACAGGCTTTGTTTGGAGGCCTCCTCACCAGAATTCGTGGGTGAATTCGGGCTCGGGGAGGTCTCCGAGTTG
>CAZUAM010000465.1:0-6080 GCA_964618095.1 uncultured Planctomycetaceae bacterium
CTGGTAAACAATGCCGATGACGGTGCCGATGTCGGTGATCGGCGAGGTGATGACCTCATCGCCCAGACCGATGCCGGCCGCCGCCACGGCAACGTGAATCGCGCCGGTGCCCGAGGAACAAGTCGCCACGTACTTCATCGGACAGATTTCCTGAAACCGTTCGGTGAGCAGTTTGGTTTGCGGTCCCTTCCAGTAGAAGAGTGAACCCTGGCGGAGCATCGCGTTGAGTCGTTCCCGTTCTGGTTCCCCCCAGCGAATGGGCAGTGACGGGCAGCTTTTGACGGCCTTCTCGCCTCCGTGTAGGGCGAGTTTCCGTGTGGGGGTGCGGTTGGCGGTTTTTTCAGCCGCTCCCTGCGCCGCACCAGCCAACAGCAGTCCGGAGGCACCAGCAACAAACTGGCGCCGTGACACGGAGTTCTTTCCATTCATATTCAGACCCTCCCGTGCAATGCTCGTCGAGCGCGCGTTCTCACATCCCGTAGAATAGCCCAGAATCCTGGACCTTCTAGCACTGAATGCGCTCCTGTTTCTTCAGTGCGGACACGACTTGGGTTTTCCTTACTTCAACGGACCGTATTCCCGCTGATTGAGAAAAGGCATCTACCGACGTCATAGGGACGACTCGACGGCGTCCAACGCTGTGGTGACGATTGGCTTGATCTCGGACTCGATCTTCTCGGTGAACGGCCCGTGCAGGAAGAACTTCTGGGCCTCTCCACCCTCGTAACCGCCTTCACGGACGATCCGCTTGTCCGGAATGTACGCGTCCACGTTGCTCACGTAGCCGATCACCATGGCCTGCCCGGTGGGGGCCATCGATCGCAGCATCGGTCCCCACGGGCTGCACACTTCTCCTTCCATGCCGAAGATCGTCAATTGGTTGCCCAGCTTCCAGATCTGTACGTCGTAACGGTAACTCCGGCTGCTGTCGGGCAGCGCCAGGAACTGCCTGGCGACCCACGTATAATAACGCTTCTTCGAACCAGTGTACGCCTCCCGTTCGATGTCGTCCAGTGTCCAACGTTCGCCATAACTGAGTTGCCCGGTCGCCAGCGAGCAGGCCAACTGCCCGGCGAGCGGGATCATCCGCCCCTTTTCCAGATGTCCCAGTACGGCTGTGGCCAGCTTCTCGCCCGCCGCCTTTGATCGTTTCGGGTCGGCGGAAAAGACGAGCTTGCCGCTCTGGGGGTCTTCGTGGACGACCTTTGCGTCGCCGCCGCAGCCCTGAACAAACAGGGCCTTGGTCTCCGGCAGTTCCGCCGCCAGGGAGTCTCGCATTGCGCCGGGGTAGTCGGGAGTCCACTTCTCGATGGTGCCGGAACTGGTCGGGTGGCAGGCGTGGCCGACCACCAACAGTTGCTTGGGGGACTTGCCGCGGCCCACACGCAAGATGGGCGTGTGGCCGTCGAACGAACCTTCCGGGTACGGGCCCCAGGTGATCTTGCCGTCCTTGGGCAGCCGGCGGTTACAGCCGATGCCGCGAAAGTCGATCGAGCCGTACTCGATCGTGGCGGGCGACAGGTCTTCCAGCGCGGCGTATACGCTGCCAACAATCTTGTCTTCCAGAAAGCCCATGTACCACACGTTCGGCGCGCCGGCGGCAAACGTGGCGTGGAACCGGGTCGCAGGGCCCCAGTGCGTGTGCGAGGCCGCCAGGATGACGTTCTCCGCCGGGATGCCGTGTTTTCGGGCGATCGAGCGGCGGATCGCTTCGGTCATCACGCGACCAAAACCGGCGACGTCGGCGGTGATGAGCACGCCCGCGCGGCCCTCTCGGTCGCGCAGCGCCAGGATCTGCGTCAGCAGCGGCGCCAGGGCACCCTTGGCATACCTCTCGCGGCCGAAACCGCTCATCTGGACTCGCCCCACGCCGGGCGTGATCTGTGCCTCCGCGTAACCGACGGACCACTGCCGGTCGGCTGCCTGGTCGGCCCGCGCCGCCGAGCACGGCAGAACCGCCAACATCATCGCGACCAAAGCTGTGCTTCTCATGGATAACCTCCTTAGCAAGCGATCAAATCCCATCGGCTCCTTCAACGGGCTTTCCGGATTCGTTCAGGATTGCCCCCGCGACCTTCGTCTTCGCCCGCGGCTTCGATACGGACTTACGCTTGCTGATGCCGAGTCTCCCTTCCGCGTCCATCGGCAGGAGGAGCGGCATCGGCGACTGCGCGCGGTGCGGGGCTTTCGTTTCAGCAATGAGCTTGCCATCGATCAGGATGTTTTCCGCCTTGCCGAGCGAGCATTTATCGCATTTCACACCTTCTGGCATCAGCAAAACGTTGCCTTCGACTTGGATGTCATGGGGCATGCAACCTCCGACCGGTACGTTGTTATGCGTGCCATAAGCGATAGAGATGGCAACCAAGGAGCGGAAGTTGCTGACGGTTCGCAGGTTACGGAATACGTTGCCGCGGATCAGCCCGGAACCGTCGCGAATGCCGACGCCGTGGCGGAGGTTCTCAAAGCCGTTTCCTTCCACCACGAAGGTGCCGTCCATGCCCGGATGCGTGTCCACCGCGCAGAGTTCGTGAGGCGAGAGGTCGTTGCTGCCAACGCGATTGTGAATGAATTCCCAATGGGTCTTGCGGACGCCGGGTTTGTGGAGGTACTTGCCGAGCCGCTTGGGGCTGCTCCAGTCGAGCGCGCCGTTGGAAGCAAGAGAATGGCGGTTCTGGCTGAACTCGTTGTCGGTGACCAGTACGTAGGCCCCCGAGTAAATCGCCACGCCGTAGCCCAGGCCATTGCGCAGGTTGTGGTGAATGCTGCAGTGGTCCACCTGCCCGGTGGCTTCACTGCCGAAGCTGGTGGCATAGCTGAAGCCAAGCAGTTCACAGTGGTCGATGCGGGTGTTCTGTTTCCCGCTGACAGAGATCCCGTACGTATCGTTCTCCGTACTGGGACTCGTGTTGGCCCCCTGCAGTTTCAAACGCGTGAAGCGTACCAGGTCGCCGCCGGCGCGGAACAGGTGCGTGTTCAGCTCTTTGGCCCGACACACCGTCTTTGAGCCTTCACCGAGCAGGGCGAGTCCCCCTGGCACCTCGACTTCCGCATCGAACACGTACTGCCCGGCGGGCAGGAACACGGCCGAGATGCCCTCCTTGATAGCGTGCTCACACGCCGCCTTCACCGCCTCGCCCGTTCGCCCTTCCACGGTGATTGGCTTCGCGAGTTGTCTGTTCTCACCCTCAGCCATTTGTACATCCGGCCCCACAGGGCCACGCGGCCCCACGGCGGGGATTTCCGCTCGACTCTCTTGTTGCCCCGCCACACAAACGACGACTGCCAGTGCCACCACTCCAATTACCGATAGAAATGATCGTTTCATGGTCGCTATCACCTCCTGGTAAACGTCAGTTGATGTCAAAGGCGTTTTGACTTCGCAAACGAAGTCCCTTTGGGAATCCTGCGGACGCCCGTGGAACCGTTTGGCCCGTCGCAAAAACGCGGACAGGCACCGAGCTGGTTTTCTGGTCCTCCGCGTTCTTCTGGTCGATTCTGCTCGGAGTCTGTCCCCATTCTTGCGACTCCCGTTTTCAGTTTCAGTAGTTCCAAGTTTCGCCTTTTTCGGATGGCGTGACGCAAGTCACGGCGGCATAGGACGTTCCGCTACGGTGAAGTCGTGGAAACCGAAGAGCTTTTCGGCGTAGTGTCGCCTCCCAAACCGGCTGTAGACGACACAGATGCCGACCGTCGCCAAGCGCCCTTCGGCGTTGCGCCACCTGTGCTCCGACCAACCGCTGCGTTTCCACGCGAAGAACCGCCAGAGGCTCTGCGATTTTTCCGGATGGCGGGGTTTGCGGCCGCGCCGGGCCACGGGCATCAGGAACGGGTAGCGAGCCGCCTGCAAGTAGCGGACCACCTCCACGCTGTAAAACCCCCGATCCAGCAGCAAATACCGCGGTTTTACGCCGATCCGGCTGGCCCGCTGCAACAAGCGCTGGAGCACCTGCTTCATCGGTTCGCCGTAGAGCACCCGCGTGATGGCCACGGTGAACCGCCGCCCGTGGCGGACCACGTAGGCCGTGGCGTAGGCGTGGAAATGCGACGTGCCGCTTTTGGCCTTGCGGCGATAGATCTCTTCGGGGCTGCGGTACGGCTCGCCGTGGTAGGGAATCAGCGTCAGGTCGATGGCCATCGGATAGCGGCGTTTCCGCAAGGCCTTGGGCAAGTCGGCGGCCAGGCCCGCATTGAGCCGCCGCTGCGTTTCGTCGATCGGCGGCAGGGTTTCCCGCAACGCATCGCGCACCGCCTGATCCGACGCTGCCGCGTTCAGACGCTGGAAGGCGTCGAAGACCGAGGTGATCCGCGAGGCGGCGTACAAGAGGATCGAAATGACTACCGAGGCGGTGCATTTGGGGCCGTGATCCGTAAGCCCAACGTGTTCTTGGATGGTGCCGGCAGTCCGTTCGTGGACTTCCCGGCAAGTGATGCTATACTTCGTCCCTGAACGCATAGGTCCCTCCGTGATAATGGCCTGATTGACACAAGTCATTTACCACAGGGACCTTGCGTTCACCTATATCACTTTTGGCCGCGATTCCTCAAACTTGGAACTACTGAGTGCGTACTGCGGGATCTTCATCACCTCGCCGTCTTTCAGGGCCGATTGGTGGGCCACGATGCCGGCGACGGTCATGTTGAGCGCCCAGGCGATGTCAACCAGTGGCTTGCGGTTTTCGAGGATCGAGATCACGAATTCGTTGCCCAGATATCCGTGCGAGCCGCCGTGTCCGCCGGGGTCAATGCCGGGCGGAAGCGGCGGCTTGGCCAGCTCCGGCAGTTTCTTCTGAAGCCCCTGGTAGTTCATGCCGATCATCGACCCCTTCTGCCCACGAACCCGACCGACTTCGCCGCCGTAGCCGGGCGTGTCCCAACTGACGCCCATCCGCGACATGCCGCCTTCGCTGGTGCGAAACATCGCGATTTCGGTGCCGAAGGGGTTTTTGTACCGATTGTTCTGAGGCTGCAACTCCCTGCGGATGCTCGGCATCCCCATACAGGAGACCTCGGTGAAGCTCCCGCCGGTCACGCCCACGTAGTAGGCGTTCGAGTGCGTGGGATACCACCCGGGCGGAAGGCCGATACGCCAGCCTTTATACGACGGGATCACCGCGCACGCGTAATGGAAGTACTCGCCTTCACTGTAGACCAGCTTGCCGAATCCGCCGGCTTCGTAAATCCGTCGCATGGCGTAGAGATCGGCGTGGTAGCACGAAGTCTCGAAGAGCATGTATTTCAGGCCCGACTTCTTGACTGCTTCGTACAGTTTGCCGGCGTCTTCAAGATGCTCCCAGACGGCCGGCACCGCGCTGGCGACGTGCTTGCCGTGCTTGAGAACTTCGATGCAGTGGCGGGCATGGCTCGGTGCATCCGTGGCACAGAAGATCGCCTCGATCGAGTCGTCCTTGACCATCTCTTCGAGCGAGGGATAGGTCTTTTCACATTTGCACTGGCGGGCCAGCTCCCGGCAACGGTCCGGGAACAGGTCGCTGACGGCAACGACCTCGACGTTGGGGTGATGCTGCAAAGAGAACTGCGAACCGAATTTGCAGACCCCGTATCCGACGATCCCCATACGGACCTTTCGATCGGAGACCGGCTTCCACCCCTTGGCCGCCTTGGCGTCGGCCTTCTCCTCGTCGAATCCCTGGATCTTCGGCTCACCGGCCCGGGCCGCCGACGTGACTCCCAGAGCGGCGGCGCCCAAACCGGCGGTCTTCAAGAACGAACGTCGCGAAGTAGGTTCGTGCACGGTAGGTTCTCCTTGAACAGTCGGGGATTGCCTTGGCGGCGGGAAAGAGACCGTCGGGATTGGCCATCACGGCCTTCTCCTCCTCGCCCTCTACTGTAATAACCAAGCAGGCAGTTGTCTCACCTATTATTGGCACGGAGGGGTCCGCCGGTCGGGAATCGTTCGTGGTCATGCTCTCAGGAGATGGAAGGCGACACGCCAGTCAGTATATCAAGCCTCTGGAACTACACGAGTAGCTCAGCGGCAGCGGCCGCCGCGGGACAGTCCCGGCGTGGGGTGTTCAGTTTGTAGCTGTTAGGGCAAGTTGGTTTGTACCTAGTTTTGT
>CAZUAM010000466.1:0-6059 GCA_964618095.1 uncultured Planctomycetaceae bacterium
TCAGCAACAGACCCTGCGAGGCCGTGAACGTGGTCGTCAGGGCCCCGGCCTGCACCGAGCCGTGCACCGCCGCTGCGGCGCCGGCCTCGCTCTGCATCTCCACCACGTGGGGGACGGTTCCGAAGATGTTCTTGCGGCCGGCGGCCGCCCACGCATCAGGCATCTCGCCCAGGCCGGAGGAGGGGGTAATCGGATAAATCGCCATCACCTCGTTACAGAGATGGGCGATGTTGGCCGTCGCTTCATTGCCGTCGACGGTCACGAAGCGTCGCTGTTCCACGGGTCGTCTCCTCAATCAAATGTTAGGAACGTTGAGCATTTGGCGGTCATCTCAGCCGGGGCTGGGAAAAGGTCCCGGGGCAAGTTCTGGTTGTCCGGTGCGTGCGGAAGGTGTTTACACCATCGAGAGGCACCACGGTGCGGAACGGTCTGGCCGCCGGGGACCTCGTTCTGGGAGACTGGCCCTGCGGCAGGTTCCCCCAACGGCGAAAGACACCCCTGGTCCTGACGGCAAGATCGAGCTCGATCCGCCGAGGTTCTGACCCGGCCTTACCCCGCCGGCGGGATGGGGTGCCCAACGGGTCAGAGGATCTCCCCGATCGTCGGGCGTGCCGACTGGACGCACTCCGCCAGCCATTTCCGAAGCTCTAGCGGCGCCGACCGCAGGAGGCCAGATTTCACCCAGTACCAGCTTAGCGGTGCCGGCCGCCCGACGCAAGGACCTTTGCCGAGCGACTCGTACGCGGCAGCGCGGGAGCGAAATCCTGTCCCTTGGATGCCCATAAAGGGGGGCAACGGGCGAGGAGGAGGACCTCCTGGTCGTGTCTCTCACCCGTTCTCACCCGAAGAGTGGTCTGAGTACGGCGCAGTCGGTAGGGTGCGTGCTTGCACGCACGTGGAGTGTGGGTTAAACGTTCCGCGGGCTGATACCGGTGCTGGGTTTCAGATTGCAAATTGAGAATTGCAGATTGGAAATTGCAGATTATCTGACGTGGAGGACCATTTTTCAATCTCAGTGCTTCCAAATATGAGCGAGGGGTGGCTGGGATCGAGCGCAGTGAGGCCCCAGTTGGCCGAGTTTGCGGGGGCTCGCCGACCAACGCTTCGCGTCGGTGCCCGCCGACCCCGGCCACCCGTCGTTTGTGACAGAATCCCCGTGAACGGTTACGCGATGCAGACCCATGTGGCCGGCTTCGGGTGATGGTCATCAATTGACCGACGGGTCTTCGGGGAAGTGTTTGATATGGAGCATTGATTGAAGAGTTGACTGCGCGGCTTGCTTGGAGACTTTCTCCCACAAGTCGTCTCCGTGATAGAAGACGTACTCGGTGGTTGCGGGCATGGTCAGCCAACCGCCGGCTTGAATTTCGTTGTCCACTTGTCCCGGTCCCCAACCCGCATGACCGAAGAATACCTTCAGCGGATCATCTTGTTGCAGCACCAGAGAGTCCAAATGTTCCCTCCTCGCCGCGAAGAAGACTCCCGGCAGGATCTCCATTTCGGCAAAGAACTGATTGGTATGGAGCGCCATCAGCGGTCCCGACACGGGGCCCCCGAGGCAGACGGGTGCTTCACTGTGGCAGGGGGCGTTGCCGACCTCTTTCCAAAGCTCTTTGACTTTCTTGCTGGTGGGGCGATTCAGAACCACGCCCAAGGCCCCCTGGTCGGAGTGTTGAATGAGCAACACGACCGTCTTGACAAAGTTGGGGTCGAGCAGTTGGGGAGATGCGATCAGCAACTGGCCTTGGAGGGATTTCATGTTTGATGGATTCCCAATCCCGCCGAGCACTTTCCCGTGCTGCTGCCCGGCTCCTCAAAGGCATTTCCGGGTATTGAGGATTGCTGACAGCGGACTTTGCACGAAGACGTCCTCCGGGGCGCTCCAAACAGGATTTGGCCGGTGCGGGGGGCAACTGACCTTCCGTGGCGCCGGCCCCACGGAACCGGTCTCCTTCAGCCGGGCGAGAAAACAGCAGCACACGCAGAACGTATCTTGCTTCCCGGGATCAGACAGCTTCTATTCAGAATCCCTCGGGGGGGACCGCCAAGTCCCCACGTTTTCGGTTTTCTCTTGCCATACAAAAAGGGCAGCAGTGCAACTGCCGCCCCGGGAAAGGGTGCTCCGGACGGACCCCTCGATGGCTCGAGCCGACGGGTCTCACGGTTGGTACTGCGCCTGATCGAATACTTCTCCGCCGTCGATGGTAGCCAAGGCGCGGTAGGTGGCCGGCTCGATATCTTGGCTGACGAACTTGGTGTGCCCGTCCAAAAAGCCGAAGTTGGCACCGCCGGTGTGGCGACTCCTGAACGACATGGACTCGCCCCAAGAGGCGGCGATCGTATCGAGTGGCACGCCGGCCTTTTTCCAGTTCAACGGGATGGCGCAGGTGGCGGTGGCGCCCTCAAAATAGTACCACGAAGACCAGTTGCAGAATTCCGGGATGGCTTCGCCGATCCCGAAGGTGTAGGAGGTGCCGTCGCGGACCTGGGCGATGGTGGTGGTAACCGGTTTGCCGGGCGGAAATCGGCTGGGACCGCTGGCGCCGCGGCAGCACCAGCCGTCACCGTAATCCAGGCCGTTGTAGGAGTCGGCGTATCGTCCCAGGTACCCGGCGTCCAATTTCCTGTACGAGAAGAGCCCTGAGCCCATGGCCTCCCAGTTAGAACCCGCCACGGCCTTGTAGTTGGTTACCCCACTACAAAGCACCTGATTGTCCAACGTGCCCTCGTGGGTATCGGAGGGGCAGTGGAAGGCGGAGACCGCCGTGTTGGCGACGATCCTGTTCTGCACCACCGTCCCCTCGAAGTTGATCCGTTTGTAGAGCGACTCCTGTTCGATCAGGGGCAGGATCATGCACAGCCAACTGAAGCCCTTCGGAGAGCCGGCCAGCGTTGGAGGAACGATCGTCGCGGCCGTAGGGTCGGACATTACCACGCCCCAATTGATGGGGTACATCTTGTGCAAGCCGTGATACGTGTGCAACGCCAGGCTCAATTGCTTGACGTTGTTGCTGCACTTGACCTTGCGGGCTGCCTCCCGAGCAGCCTGAACGGCCGGCAACAGCAACGCGATCAGGATGCCGATGATGGCAATCACCACCAACAACTCGATCAGGGTAAAAGCCCGATGGACTCCGTTTCGAGCAGTCATTTTCCCTTTCTCCTTCCGTAAATGATAATAATGCCGCACTGCGCACGGCAACCCAGGTCACCCCTTCGGGAAAGAGCGCAGTCAGTTTCTTTCGATAGCATACCCGATGTGTCCAGCAATGTGAAGCGCTTTGTGGCGAAAACCCCTCTGTGGGGGTGGAATTCGGGCCATTTTTCGGCTGTTTCTGGGGGGAAATTCCGGATTTTTCTCGCTCGCCGGGAGGATAGGCCGTTCGCCGACGGCCGCCACGGCCGTAGGGCCGGCCGCCGCTTGGGTCCAGATGGCACAAAACCGATTTGGCCGGGACCGCGACCGGTTGGCGCCGGGCGATGATCCCGTGGGCCGTACGCTTCGTCGCCGGCCGGGGCAGCCGAAACACCTTCAACGGAAGCCACCACACGCGACGGACCCGGGCCCCCTGGCAGGTTCTCTGTTAGCCTGGATTATTCACAAGCGTGCCACGGCCGTGTCGGCCGTGTTGCCCTGGGTAAACCGGCAAACCTGGAGCACGGCTGACACAGCCGTGGCACGCGAAAACCGACCCGACGATGGTCCTATGAATAATCCGCGTTAGTCGTCTTCACCGACCGCCTGGTCGCCACCGGGGCGCCTTCGGCCTTGACTCGGCGGTATCGACGGGACCGACTTGCGAGGCATCGGCGGGGAGAAGATCCAACTTCCGGGGCGCGAGGCCGTCTGGAGCTGCCTGGGGAGCCGGGTTACCCGGTCCCGCTGTTCCGGTTCGGCCTTCGGCGGAGTAATTCCCTCGTATATAGGTGCGGGAAGGATGATCTCGATCTGCGGGGCTCCCTCGCCCGCCGGCATCGCTGGGACGTGGCTGTCCCCCGGGACCGTGCCAAGATCCGCAACCGGTGGTTCGCCGCAGCGGGGAGTGAAGACGGGTTGCAGCGGTACGGGATGGAAGCGGGGATGGCGATAACGGCGGGCGTCGATTCTTGCTCGTAGAGGTTGTCCGAGGTCGCCCCAGACACAGCGGATGCGATCCAGAAGAAGACCGGGTTCCAGGGTGACGGGGATGTCGCAACTCACCGGGGGGCAACGGCTTCCGCAAGTGGCTTCCTGCAAGCCTGGAACTTCGGGGGCCATCTGGTCCGGCAACTCCGCCTGGCTGTCGGGGCCCGGCTGGGGTTCGGCGTCAAAGCCCGGACCCAGTTCGAGACGATCCTCCTCGCCGCGCGTGCGGTCCTCTGCCGAAGAGACGACTCGTTCAAGCTCCAAGGGCCAGTCGTCCCGCAAGATGTCCTGCTGTCTCAGGTTGGGATCGATGCAGCCGGAGCAGGCCAGCACCAGGCAACAGCCGACGCAGACCAGCCTGGACGATCTACTTTTTCCCTCACTCACGGCCACACTCCGGTGGTTACGGGCTGAACTCTGGCTGCCGGTGCCAGCCCCCGCTGCGGATCGATAGTCTTGGGAAGACGTCACATTGGATAGAGTCGGTTATGGGGGAGGCGGGATCTTAGGAATAACCGGGAGATCTTGCGCAACCGGTCGGGGCCGCCTGACGCGGAGTGCCTTATCGAGTGGCAGGTTTCGTGGTTCGTAGTGACCCGATACATCGGGTCCGGCTGCGGTCTGGACCACATGAATGCGGTCACTACAAACCGGTCAAACGAAACTTGACGAGGCACTCGGCTGACACCATCTGGCGCGGTGAAGATAGGTTGCCTGGGCAATTTGCGCCGCTGGTCCGCCGCGTACTTCTTCTTTCCCGATTCTTGGCCGCGACTTGCCCCCATCGGGAGTTTACTTCTGCGGTGCTACTTGTATACTTCATGCTTTGCACCTAGGCAGCACTGCTAGCGCCGGGCCGGGGACGGCGGTCTGCCGGGGAGGTCGGTTCCCAATCACGGTCTGTTTTCAGGAGGACATTCATGGCTTCTCTACCGGATTATGTGACCGCGGCGAAACCGGTGCCACGGGACGCGCGTGCCGCATGGTACAAGAACACCGCGCAGACGTACGCGGGGATTATGCTCTGGGTGGTCTTCTGGCGATACATCGTGGTCAAGACCCCGGCCTTGGGCGGGAGCCTTGCTGCGGGGTTGGGCGTGGCGCTGATCGGCGTGCTGTTGGCGGCGTTGTTCTGCCATTTCCTGACGTACTTGGTGCCGGCGCTGTTGGGAATGACAACGGGGCGCCCTCTGTACGTGGTGGGGACTTCGACCTACGGGGTCCACGGCGGGTTAATCATGCCCGGGTTCCTGATGGGCTGCCTGCAATTCGGCTGGCTTGCGGTGAACGCGTGCATTGCGTGCTCGTTGATCTGCGAGTCGTTTGGGGTCGGGGTGACCGACGCCGGGAAGGCCGATTTCGGCAGCCCGGTCTACTGGATCATGGGCATCGTCTACGTCCTGCTGGCCGTGGGCGTGGGGCTGAAGGGAATTCAGTACGTGGCCAGGGTGGCAACCTTCATGCCGCTGATTCCCTTGGTGATTCTGCTGATTCTGCTGGCCAAGACGGCGTCGGGGATTGGCAGCTTTGAGGAGAAGAGCGGAGAGATGGTCGCCGGGCACAAGGCCGCCCTGGAGAAAGCGGCCGCGGAAGAGGCCGAGAAGGCCAAGCAAGAAGGCAACGCCGGGACGGAGGCCAAGGCGGACGAACCAGACGCGGAAGCCCAGGACGCGGCTGAACCGGACAAGCAGGAGTACCTCCGGGGGCTCTTCTCCGTGACCAAGGGCGGTGCGCTGTTCGTGATGCTTTTCCTCTCGACGTACATCGTGGGGTTCTTCGCCACGGCCGGTGCGGCCGGTGCCGATTTCGGCATGAACAACCGCGACGCCACGGACGTGCATCTCGGGGGGCTGGTGGGCATTGTGGGCGCGACGTTCTTCGCAGCCGGCGTGGCGATCCTGGTCGTCGCCGGTGCCTACGGAGCCGGGATGGT
>CAZUAM010000467.1:0-6032 GCA_964618095.1 uncultured Planctomycetaceae bacterium
CAATCACGCAACTGCTGGCCCGCGGCCACGCCGCCGGTGTCATCCCCACACTCGTCGTACCGGAGTTCGTCGAGTGAGGGACGGGGCCTGCCCGTCAGAAGGGGAGATACTCCACCATGTTCAGCCACTCCCCGGCTTCGGAAGCACGGGCGATCAGTTCCAAGTCTTTCACGAATTGACCGATCGTTCCCCTCATTGATGGCCGAAGATCAAGCCCGCGAAGGGTCGGCCTTGCCGCTGCCACTCTTGGGCTAGTCCCTTGAAGCGCACGTCCTGTGTGAAGATGACGCGGCCAAGCTCGCCAGCGCGCTGGAGAAGCTCCGCATCGGCCAATTCCCGAGCTCCGTCTTCAATCGCCGTCAGGACGTCCACTCCACGGTGGCGGACTTGATCAGTGATCGGCTGAGGGACATGCACATCCATGTACAGCGGGACGGGCATTTACAGCAGTCCTTTGGCCCTCATGCGAACCACGAAGGGCGACGGTCGTGCTTCAATTCTTGCCTGTTCGGCCTCTCTCAACTCTGCTTCGATCTCAGCGTCCATCTCGGCCTGATGATCGAAGTAGTAGGCCATCGCCGCGTGGGCTTCCGCAGGTGTAAGGTACAGATGCTGGCGGCACATCTCGTCAACCGACCAGCCGTAGGCCAGGTAGTCCATCACGATCTGCACCACGCGCACACGCGGCGTCCGCCGCAGACGCGCCGGCTTGCCTTCCGGCTTCTCGATATGTGAATAGGAAACGTCTAGCGACACCCTTCTACCTCCCGCGCAAACCCCAGAATGACCGCCCCGACGGCCATTTCGACCCAAAAGCACCTCAACTATCCAGTTTACCGCAGTCGGCACCCGGAGGCAACACCACACATGCCGACCCCGCCGGCGACCACCGTGCTAGCCGAAATAATCCGGCTCGTTGCCCGCCTTCCACTTGATGTTGCAGCCGATGCTGGCTCTCTGCTCTTCGGGCACGGGCCGGCCGGCCAGCGCCGCGTCCAGCGCCCCGCGAAGATCCTCGCCGGTCACCTTAATGCCGCTTCCCGGACGGCTGGAATCCATCTGGCCGCGGTAGACCAGCCGGCGGTCCTTGTCGAAGACGTAGAAGTCGGGCGTGCAGGCCGCCCGATATGCCTTGGCCACTTCCTGCGTCTCGTCGTAGAGGTAGGGGAACGTGTAGCCGCGGTGCTCGACCTCCTCGGCCATCTTCGCCGGGGCGTCGTCGGGGAAGTTCGCCACGTCGTTGGAGTTGATGCCCACCACGGCCACTCCCCGCTGTCGATATTCCCGCGCCAGCTCGGCCAGTCCGGCGGCCACGTGTTTGACGAACGGGCAGTGGTTACACATGAAGATCACCAACAGCACCGGCGCGTCGGCAAAATCGGAGAGCGAAACCGTCTGGCCCCCCGCGTCCGGCAGCGAAAAATCAGGCGCCGCAGTACCCAACGGCAGCATCGTGCTGGCTGTCTTGACCATCGTTTACGCCTCCTTCGCAAAAGAAGTTACATCCGCAAGAGAAGTTACATCCGCAAGAGAAGTTACATCCGCAAGAGAAGTTACATCTGGTTCCCAAGCTCCAGCTTGGGAACCAAGCGGCTCGGCAGCGCCCCCGGGCCAGCCGGCGCGTGGGCAGCCTCCGGCCGGGAGGGGGGATGACCCGACTCGGCTGGCTCGTCGTTCATGAGGGAAGGTTTTACCAGAACCGGCGGGGAAATCAATCCCGCCGGGCCATTGACTGTGGTCTGCCCACCGGTGTAGGCTTGGGGGCGAATCTTCCACGCCGGGAAGGGTTTTTCCGTAGGTGCCTGATACGACAACGCGACAACCGCTTGTCGTTTAGCGGGCGGGCTTGCCCGCCGTCGAATCACCCCGAGTTTTCACCGCATTCCACGGCGGGCAAGCCCGCCCGCTGTTGACACTCAGCAAAGCAATGTCCACCTGGTTCCCAAGCTCCAGCTTGGGAACCGCCCCTGGAAGGCGACCTTTCGACGCCGCTTGGTTCCCAAGCTGGAGCTTGGGAACCAGCGAACGTCCACGAGACTGGTTTTCTGAAGATGAATGAACCGCAACCTCGGAAACCTGGCGCTGTGGTGCCAACTGTCTCCGATCCTCCCAACCTAAGGAGCACGCAGATGAGCCGTAGAAGCACACTTTCGCGGCGGGACTTCTTGAAGGGTTCCGCGCTGGCAATGGCCGGAACCGTGGCGGCCGACCGTCTGAGCCTGGGCCGTAGCGCCCATGCCGCCGGCAGCGACCAGATCAAGGTCGCCCTGATCGGCTGCGGCGGGCGCGGCAGCGGCGCTGCGGCCAACTGCCTGAACGTACCGGACAACGTCAAGCTATTCGCCGTCGCCGACGCCTTCGAAAACCGGGCAAGAACGGCACTGAAAGGATTGAGGAAGAAGTACGGTGATCGGGTGGACGTGTCCGAGGATCGCGTCTTTATAGGTCTCGACGCCTACAAGGCCGCCATCGCCACCGACGTGGACGAGGTCCTCCTGACCACTCCTCCCGGCTTTCGCCCGATGCAGTACAAGGCCGCCATCGAGGCCGGTAAGCACGTGTTCATGGAAAAACCGGTCTGTGTCGACGCCGCCGGCTACCGTACAGTGATGGAAGCCAACAAGCTCGCCGACCGGAAAAACAGGAAAGTCGTAGTCGGCTTGCAGCTTCGCCACGACCCCAAGCAGATCGAGACCATCAAACGCATCCACGACGGTGCACTGGGCAAGCTGACGTACTTGCGGGCGAATCGCAACGGCAGCGGCGTTTGGGTCCGCACCCGCCAAGCGCTGGCCGAACGCTTGGGGCGAAAACCCACCGAAATGGAATATCAAGTGCACAACTGGTACTACTTCGTCTGGCTCTGCGGCGACCAGATCTCCGAACAGCACGTCCACCACCTGGACATGGTCAGTTGGGCCAACGGCGACCAGCACCCGGTCGAGGCCAACGGCATGGGAGGCCGCCAGGTCCGCAAAGGCAAGGACGTCGGCCACATCTACGATCACCAGTTCGTCGAGTTCAACTACGCCGACGGCACCAGGCTGTTCAGCCAAAACCGCCACATCCCCGGCTGCTGGAACAATCAGTTGCAGTACGCCCGGGGCACCCTGGGCGATTCCGATCTGACCGGCAAGATCTACGGAAAGAACGCCTGGGAGTATCACGGCCCGTCGGTCAACATGACCGACCAGGAGCACGTCGACCTCGTCAAGGCCATCCGCCAGGACACCCCCCACAACGAAGGCTGGTATGGCGCCAACAGCAGCTTCCTCGCCGTCTTGGGCCGCATGGCAACCTACTCCGGCAAAATCGTCAAGTGGGACGAGGCCGCCAAAAAAGGCCCCAGCCTGATGCCCGAGAAACTCGCCTGGGACGCCGATCCCCCCGTAATGCCCGACGAAAACGGCAGCTACGAGCACGCCGTAGCCATGCCGGGCATCTATAAACCTTACTGAGCTCCTGCAAATGACCGGGGCTCGGCGATGAGAACCCTGCGCCCAGGGATGGGCAACGAACCCCTTGCCAGAATCCCGCCCTTGTGCTGGTGGTGGCGCGCGAAGGAATGGGGGTGCCGGTAGACTCCGGCAATGAACTGGACGGAGTTCAATGCGAAGCGGATCCTGGGAACCGTGCCGCTTGCGAAAGACGGCAGCGCCTGTTTCGCCGTGCCCTCGGATCGCTTTGTCTACTCCCAGCTATGGGATGCCGGCGGTATGATGATCCAAAGCATGCGCAGTGGCACGTCGGTCCATTCGGGCGAGACGACCTCATGCGTGGGATGTCACGAGTCGCGGCAGGCGGCCAACAAGTCGCCCCGGCCGAAGCTGTTACCCTCGGCTGCCCGGCCAGCACACGTATCACCTTGGCCAGGAGTTCGTTTGGGGTCAGAACGAAGCCTTGTACGGGCTGGGCCAGCAGCAGCTCGGCATGATGAACTACCGCGGTCAGCGCATCGTGCTAAAGCAGTACTGCACGGTGGCGTCCCTGCCCGTGCTGATTTCCAACAGGGGCTACGGCCTGCTCTGGGATAACGCGTCGCTAACCGTCTTCGACGATTCCGACTTGCAGGTCGTGCCTCCGGAGCATTTGTTCCAAACCGACGGCGTGACTCCCGGGCTGAAGGTGGAGGCCTTCGCCGGAACGCGGCTCGAAGGGGGCTGAGAAACTCGTGGACCGACGCGAAGCTCGCGCATGAGTTCGGCGACACGTCGCCTTTCGGGGGCGAACAGATCCGCTACAGTATACGGTGGACCGGCAAGCTGCTGTCTGCCGAAGCCGGCGAGTACACCCTGACGCTGCTGTGCGGCGACGGCGTTCGGATGTGGCTCGACGGAAAGCTGATCGTCGAAGACTGGCGCGACCAGCCCGCAAGGCGGCGCTCGGCCAAAGTCGTCCTCGAGGCAACAACGCTCTACGACCTCAAGATCGAGCACTTCAAGGACTTCAACCATGCTCGCATGTATTCTGCTTGGACCAAGCCGGGCCAGCAGTCCCCGAGGAGGGACGAGCCGAGTTCGCTCTGGTCGCAGGTGGCCGACGCGATCGACTACTACTTCATCTACGGCCCGAAGCTCGACGACGTGATCGCCTCGTATCGTGCTCTGACCGGACCGGCGCCCATGTTTCCCAAATGGGTCTACGGGTTCATGCAGAGCGACTACAACACCAGCCAACAGCAACTCTTGGATCGGGCCGCGAAGCACCGGGAGAAGAAGATCCCCATCGACGGCGAGATGCTCGGCTGGAGGTGGTGGCCCAAGGGGCATCCCTGGAACGCCTTTCACTTCGACCGGCGGCGCTACCCCGACCCGGCCGGCATGATAAAGACGTTGCACGAGCGGTACCACGTGCGGCTGTTCCCGGATCTGTGGACCGGTTTCAGTGCGAGCCGCCCCGGGGCGCCCAGCGCCATCTACGACGACTTGAAGGCCAAAGGATGCCTCTATCCCGTGCCGCCCCATGGCGGCATCGAGGACTGCGCCTACGTCGACTTCTTCAACCGGAAAGCCCGAGAGGCCTACTGGCGCGGACTCAACGAACTCTTTTTCGACATCGGAATGGACGCCTGGTGGGTCGACGCCACCGAGCCGGGATTCCGCGACTACTTCCACGCCCCAACGGCCGTGGGCCCGGGGGCCCGCGTGCTCAACGCCTATTCGCTGGTCGCCTCGCAAGCGATCTACGAAGGGCAGCGTCGCACGACCTCCGACCGGCGCGTCTACGTCCTCAACCGCTCGGCCTACACCGGCCAGCAGCGCTACGCCGCCGCCACCTGGTCGGGCGACGTGATTGCCGACAATTGGACCCTACTGCGCCACCAGATCTCCGCCGGGCTGAACTTCTGCCTCTCGGGTCTGCCCTATTGGACGTGCGATATCGGCGGCCACCATTTCTACGGCAGAAAGGCGTCGGGCGATTTCCCCGAGCTCTTCGGCCGCTGGTTTCAGTACGGTGCTTTCTGTCCCATCTTTCGTGTGAATGGACTGTCGATTCCGCCCGACCGCTGGGAAGCACGACCCGAGGATGAGTTGAAATACGACCACCTCCGCTACCGCCTGCTGCCCTACATCTACTCGCTCGCTTGGCGCGTCACCGACGAGGGATACACGATGATGCGGGCGCTGGTGATGGACTTCCCCGACGAGCCCGAGGTCTACCAGCTCGACGACCAGTTTATGTTCGGCCCCGCCTTCCTCGTCAATCCCGTCACCGAGCCGAAGGCCACCTCCCGGCCGCTCTATCTGCCGGGCGGCAGTGCCACAACGTCCCCTGGTTCCCAAGCTCCAGGTTGGGAACCAACCGATACGACGGCAGGTGGAAAGCCAACGCCGGTTCCCAAGCTGGAGCTTGGGAACCAGATGCGCGCAACGAACCAGAAACCTACAACGTAGTGCGATTTCTGGACCGGCAAAAGGCTCTCCGGCGGCCAAACCGTCGACGCCCCCACCCCGCCCGACATCATGCCGCTCTACGTCCGCGCCGGATCCATCGTGCCCCTGGGCCCCTTCCTCGAATACGCCACCCAAAAA
>CAZUAM010000468.1:0-6029 GCA_964618095.1 uncultured Planctomycetaceae bacterium
GGGGCGTGTAGTTCACGTTGTTCCGGGGGTTAAACGGGTTCTGCGCCCAGAGATCACGGTAGTAGTCGAAGGTAGCCCAGACCTCGATCTGTACGATGATGTCGCGCCGGGCCGTCTCTTTCAGAAACGTCTCGAAGCGGTGCCAGTATTCGGTGTTGAAGCGACTGAGGTCGTACTTGCCGCCCAGCTTGGCGAATGCCTGGACGTTGCCCTCGTCGCGTGTGCTCATGGTACAGCGGACGTAGTTTCCGCCGGCCGCTTTCAACAGATCGAGGTAGGCTTTGAGCTTGGGGATCTGAAACAGGTTGTCCTCGACCGACCCGCCCAGGAGCAACACCGGCCGGCCCTTGTATTGCCAGTAGTAGGGGTTCTTGGGATACGGCTGGATGCGATTGTCGGTGGAGGCGGGGGCGGCGGCCCGGGCGCAAGAAGCGATCAGGCCGGCCACGATCAACGCCAGTGCGGTACTGTGACG
Source organism: uncultured Planctomycetaceae bacterium (assembly GCA_964618095.1). Classification (GTDB taxonomy): domain Bacteria; phylum Planctomycetota; class Planctomycetia; order Pirellulales; family Thermoguttaceae; genus CAZUAM01. The sequence goes on from CAZUAM010000468.1 coordinate 476, forward strand.
CTTGACACTCATGCTCGGTCTCCCAGTTGGCGGATATTGCCCGGTCGGCGCCGCGTGGCCGCGGCGGCTAAACGGATGCGCCCGCCGCGGCGGCTAAACGTATGCGCCCGCTGCGAGCACTTTGGCCGGGCGGTCAATCGCGTTTGTTGTACGCCCCGGGCGAGCGAAAGTCAATGAAGGCCGGGTCCGTCAGCAGTCGCTCGGCGAGCAGCCGATAGCCCTCGGCAAGCGGATGACTCGCGTCGGCATAGTAGTGGCTGGGCAGTGCCGGAGGTACGTAGTACGGGACCTTGTTGTGCTGAAGCCGGGCTTCCACTTCGTGCTGTCTTTTCTTGTAGATTTCCAGGCTCTCCGGGGTCAGCATGTGCTCGTTGAACGGCCCGACCAGGACGAACACGCGGTTGCCCCGCGCCCGCAGGATCTCGACGGTTTGCCTGAAGAACCGCCACTGCAACGACGTCTCCAGCTCGACCCAGGGAAAACTGCGTGGCACGATGCCTTTGTCGGTCCAGGGTTCGGCGACCGGTTGGGGCGACGGGGGCTCGTCGGGGGAGGGCAATTCCAGCGTGACGGCGCCGGCCGGGTTGGCGTAGGGATGCGCGATGGTCCAGGTAGGAAAGTCGGTCCACCGGCGAAGCTCCGGTTCGTCCTCGAAATAGGCAATCCGCAGATGATTGGCCCAGCCAAAGAGCGGGACCCGCCGAGCGATGACAATGCCGAGCTTCCGCGAGAGCGATTCCTCATAGCAGGGGATGCGCGGAAAGAACTGGGGAACCAGCCGGGGATGATTGAAGGACTGCTCCTCGTCGTTCTGCAAATCGCGTCGCTCGTCCCCGGTCCAGAGAAGGTTGCAGTGTAGGATCACGTTCTTCTGCGAGATGTCCCGGCCGTAGTACTTCACCAGCCCCAACATGGCTGCCGGATGGGTGCCATCGACGCCCAGGTTGGCAAATTGCTCCCGGCCGGCCAGCTCGTTGAGGTAGTGCGGGAGGGTCTGCTGTTTGCCGACGTAGTGACCCCAGATGACCGAGTCGCCAACGACCAGCGTCTGGTCTTGGGAGCACACCCGGCGGCAATAGCGGTTATAGACCCAATAGTCGTTGCCCAGCCGATAGGGTGTGCGATAGTCGGGCTCGAGCTCCAGCGGCTCGATCCGCTCCCAGAGGACGGGGGTGAGGTAAAACAACAGTGAAAGAATCAACAGCACGACCAGCCACTGACGAGGCGAGAGCCGCACTTCGTTGGAGGCGAAGGGCGCGCCGGACTGCTCGGCGGCGGGCGGGCCTTGGTCGGTTTTGTTATGTTGTTGTTGCATGGTTCGTTCTGGTTGCCAAGCCGCAAGCGGCTTAAAACTGGAGATAGATGAAGGCCTGCTCCCCCGAACCGCCAACCAGTGCCACGTACAAAAGCATCAGCACCACCAGCCCCATCCGCACGGCTGCCGGCGCGAGTGCCCAGCGGAGCTTCGATTCGTAGATGAACTGATAGATCCATACCGAGAAGATCAAGGTCACAAGCAGCAACGGGCAGCGCGGGTCGACCCACCCGAACTGGAAAATGCGCCTCACGATCAGCCAGGCGTCGCTGAAGCTGTCCGCCCGAAAAAAGATCCAGGCAAAGCTCACGAAAGAAAACGTGAGCACCTGTTTCACGAATCTCGGCACCTGGTCCCTGTAGAACGAGGTCCTTTCCAGGCCTCGGGTGAGACTGTAGCCCAGGGCGTGCAGTGCGCCCCAGATGACGAACGTCCACATCGCACCGTGCCAGAGGCCGGAGACCAGCATGGTCAGGCCCATGTTGACGTAGGTGCGGACCTCTCCCTTGCGATTTCCCCCCAACGGGATGTAGACGTAGTCGCGGAACCAGGTGGAGAGGCTGATGTGCCACCGGCGCCAGAAGTCGCCCAGCCCGGTGGCCAAATAGGGATTGTTGAAGTTGAGCATCAGGCGGATGCCGATCATTCGCCCCACGCCGCGGGCCATGTCGGTATAGCCGCTGAAGTCGAAATAGATCTGCCAGGCGAAGGCGAAGGTGGCCAGGATCAGGGCCGGGGCCTGGAACTTCTCCGGCGCGTCGTAGACCTTGTTCACGTAGAGTGCCAGGTAGTCGGCCAGGGCCACCTTTTTGAACAGCCCGACGGTGAACAGGGAAAGCCCGTCGGCCACGTCCTGCCTCGAGATTCTCGGTGCCTGGCGCAGTTGGGGCAGCAGGTCTTTGGCCCGGTCGATCGGCCCCATCAAGAGTTGGGGAAAGAGCGAGACAAACGTGGCGTAGCGAATGAAGCTGGGCTCGCGCTCGACGTTACCCCGGTATGAGTCGATCGTGTAGCTCATCGACCGGAAGACGTAGAACGAGATGCCCACCGGCAGCAGATCGAGAGCCGGGAGGGTATAGGACACTCCGAGCCACGCCAGCAGGGCGTTCAGGCCGTCGGTGGCAAAAGTGAGGTTGGGCTCGGGAACCGCGTAGGGCACTTTGAACCACGCCAGCAGCGAGTTCAGGTTTTCAACGGCAAAACGGCGGTACTTGAAGAAGCCCAGCATCCCCAGGTCGTTTACGATGCTCAGCAGAAGCCACCCCTTCTTGCTTCGGCTCCTGGCCATCCGCACGACTGCCAGGTAGTCCACGCTGGTCAACCACAGGATCAGAAGGAGATAGACGGGATTCCAACACCCGTAGAAGACATACGAGGCCAGCAGGAGCCAAGGGAGCCTCAGCCGAGTGCTCTTCAGGGCAAGGTAGGCCGAATAGAAGACCAGAAAGAACAGTACAAACGTCCAACTCTGGAACAACATCGCGCTGGTCTACTGCGGGGCCCTTCTCACGCAGCGAAACCCGATGGCGTCGCGGGCGAAACAGGCGTCCTGGAAACCGGGGTCTTCACCCACGCGATAGGCCGATCCGCAGGCCTGCTGGCTGCTGTTCCAGGCACCACCGCGGAGCACGTATTTCTCTCCCTCGGCGGGCCCGCGCGGATTCTTTTCCGGGCTGTTGCTGTAATAGTCCTTGTCGTAGACGTCGTTACACCACTCGAGGACGTTCCCGTGCACGTCGTAAAGTCCCCAGGGATTGGGGCCTTTCTGCTTCACGGGATGTGTGGTCTTGCCGGCGTTGCCCTTGAACCAGGCATGTTTTCGCAGCTTGGCGGGATCGTTGCCGAACGACCAGGGCGTGGCGGTCCCCGCCCGGCAGGCGTATTCCCATTCTGCTTCGGTGGGCAGCCGGTATCCGTTGGCCTCGAAATTGCACGCGGCCGTTTCTTCGTCGTAGCAAGGTTCAAGGCTCTCGGCCCGCGAGCGGATGTTGCAGTACAAGGCGGCCTCGGCCCAACTGATCATCTCGCTGGGGCGCTGCGGCCCCTTGAAGTGGGAGCCGTTGGGCTGCACCAGCTTGCCGTATATCGCCTGCGTGATCTCGTGCCGGTCCATCAGAAACGAATCGACCCATACCCCGTGCGCCGGCGACTGATCGGGCTCGCCGCCGTTGCTGCCCATCTTGAACCGGCCGCCGGGAATCAGCACCATCTCGATACCGCTCTCGGTCTGGATGACTTGGGGCGGCTTCCGCGCGGACTCCGGCGGCTGGACCTTCCGGCAGGATAGCACGGCAAGGACCGCCAGGATCAACAGCCAGCATAATCCTCTTGCGGAGTGTCCGGCAGGCGGTTCCCTCATTGCGTCTTCTTCTCCACGAATACCCAGTCGGGCTCCTTGTTGCAGTTGCCGTCGCTGGTGATCTGCATCGAGCGGTTGGTTCCGGCCGGGTCGGCCACGTAGATGTCCCAGCCCTCAGCCCGTACGCCGACAATCTCGGGGATCCGGCCCAGGCGCTTCTTGGCGGGCCCGCGGCTGTAGGTCACGTACTTTCCGTCGGGCGACCAGTCGATGTGATAGACCTTCATGGGCTTGGGGCTGGTCACCACGTCACGGGCATTGGTGACCTTGGGCTGGGGGCCCGTGAAGTCCAGATCGCCAACGCGCAACGCCCAATCGGTGGGCCCCCAGGCGACCTGTTTGCCGTCCGGGCTGATGTCGGGCCGGCAGCCGGGGATCTTCAGATCAACAACCCTCGTATCCTCCGCTTCGATCGCCAGGATCGTGTGCCGGTAGCCCATCCCCGCGTGCACCGTGGCCAAAAACCAACGGCCGTCGGGCGACCAGCAGAGGTTATACAGGTGGTGGATCTCCCGGTTGGGATGCTGCCGGTGCCGGCGGGTCGACAGGTCGTAGATGAAAATCCCCTTGGTGGCATAATCCGTGTAGGAGAATTTCTCCAGCTCTCCCTTGAGGTACGCGATTGCCGTGGAGTCGGCCTTCCAGCACGGCTGCCGGGCGTTCTCGGCTACCAGCGTGCGGCCGGTCCCGTCCATGTTCATGTAGTACACGTTACGGATCTTCGATGCCCCCTCCCCTTCGTCACAGACGAAGCAGACCTTCGTGCCGTCGGGCGATACGTGGGGATACAGCTCGTGGACCTGCGGAGTGCGGGTGAAATTGACCGGCTTGCTACCGTCCGCGCCGGCGATCAGCAGCTCCCAGTTGTCCTCGTGCCAGGTCTCATAGATGATCTTGTGGGGGACTGCCTTCAACTCTTCGGACAGCTCGGCCGCCAGGGCGACGGGAGCCGGGCGCAACACGGCGGTCGGCAACAACAGCAGAACGAGTCCTCCTGCCAGCGATCTCAGCATAGTCACGTGCCAGAGTGCTTTCATACTGTAACTCCTTGACTAAGTAATTGTCAGGGAACAACTTCTCGTGCCTGGTTTAGCCGCCGACGGCACGTCGGCGATAAGCTCGCCCGTTGCCGCGCCGACGTGCCGTCGGCGGCTAAACGGGCCAAAGTCCTTTGCGGCCAAGGCCGTATTGTAGCGGATCGAGATACGTTGATCAACGACAGGCGCCGAATCAAGCTGCACGATTGGTGGGAAGAGCCGCTTAGCCGCTGCGGCCACGCGGCGTAGTTTCCCCAAAACGGGCGATTCTCCCACACATCACGGACCTCTATTCGAGGGCCCTTCGCACGCAGCGAAACCCGTAGGCCTCGATGCCGAAACAGGCGTCGGCGAATCGTGGCGTTTCGCTGCTGCGGGTGGAGGATCGACAGCTTTCGGCGCTGCCGGCCCAACTGCCGCCGCGCATCACACGTTCCTGGCCGGAGGCCGGGCCGCGGGGGTCCTGCTCTTCGCCGTGCCCCGAATAGCTTTCGCCGGAAAAATCGTTGCACCACTCCCAGACGTTCCCGTGCATGTCGTAAAGCCCCCAGGGATTCGGGCTCTTCCCTTTCACGGGATGCGTGGTCTTGGCGGCGTTTCCCTTGAACCAGGCGTGCTTTCCGAGCCTCCCCGGATCGCTGCCGAACGACCAGCGCGTGGCCGTGCCCGCTCGGCAGGCGTATTCCCATTCGGCTTCCGTCGGAAGCCGGTAGCCGTCGGCGCTGAAATCACACTCGAGAGTCTCGGGGTCGTAGCACGGTTGGAGGCCTTCTCGGTGGGAGCGAGCGTTGCAGTATTGCGTGGCGTCGTACCAACTGACTCTCTCCACGGGCCGGTGGGGCC
>CAZUAM010000469.1:0-6021 GCA_964618095.1 uncultured Planctomycetaceae bacterium
AGGCCAAGGCCCAGAGCGATCGCAAGCTCCAGTCGCGCCTGAACGCCTGGAGAAGCGAGTTGTCAAGTGTCAAGAGTTGACCCCGAGTCAAGAGTTGACCCCGAGTCCCGAGTCCAAGAGTTGACCCCGAGTCCGACTCCACTGTTTAGCGGGCGGGCTTGCCCGCCGTGGAATGCATTGAAAACTCCCGGTGATTTCACGGCGGGCAAGCCCGCCCGCTAAACGGGACCGTTGCGAAATCCTGCGCTGTGGTACTAATTTGCCGGCACGCCTATAAACAAGCCGGGCTGAACAGCGTCCTGGAGTTAACGCAATCCGTTGCCCTGCCGGCCCCTCGGCCCCCCCTCTAACTTCCCCTTGCCCGTTCCGTAACCTATGGTTTTCTGGGGCACCGCTGCGACGAAGCTCGAGGACGGCCGTGGTTTTCTTGACCCTTGTCGTCGGCTTGTTGAACGTGTGCCTGGGCTACGCGCTGGCAGTCTACCTGGGCTACGGGCCGCCGGGTCTGCCGGAGTCCTGGGAGGCGCTGAGGGTCGAGTTGCCGCTGGGCGAGCCGGCCGAAGGCCTCGGCGAGGAATTGGCCGTCGGGCCCGCGGAAACTCCTGAGGAAACTCTCAAACTCTGGCCGTACGGGCAACCGCAGCCAAAAGAGGTGTCTCCGCCGTAACAACCCGCGGAGACAAACGCGGAGCCCCCCACCCTGCCGTTTCACACGTCGCTGATCAGCTTGTCGTAGAACTGGACGTAGCTATCCCGCCGCTCACCGGCCCGGGCGGCAATCGCATCGCGGGGGTGCTGATTGAACTGGCCGGTCATGTTGTATTGGACGTGCGGTCCCCAGTCCACCTCGCGGCTCAGCGGCAGGAGGTAATCCTGGAGGACCTGGTAGATGGGCCGGCTTTTGAACTTGGGGTTCCGCAAGAAGCCGATCAGCAGCTCCATGGGGCAGTTACCCGCCCCGCGGCCCAAGCCGGCCATCGTCCCGTCGAGTCGGTTTGCCCCGTGGATGATCCCCTCGATCGTGTTGGCGAAGGCCAATTGCTGGTTGTTGTGGGCGTGCACTCCTACGATCTTGCCCGCCTGGTTTGCGTACCCCAAGTACTTCTTGACCAGGATCTCGATCTGCTCGCAGTACATCGAGCCGAAGCTGTCGACCACCACGATCACATTGACGGGCGTCTTGGCCAGCTCCTCCAGAACTTGGTCCACCTCCTGCTCGGTGTTGGTCGAGACCGCCATCAGGTTGCCCGACACCTCGTAGCCCTTCTCCGCCGCGTCGTGGATCATGTCCACGGCCTCGGAGACCTGGTGGGCGTAGAAGGCCACGCGAATCATGTCCAGAACGCTCTCATTCTTGTGCAACACCTGGATCTTCCAGTCGGACTTACCCGCGTCGCACATCGTGGCCAGCTTCAGATCCGTATGGTTCTCGCCCACGATCCGCCGAATGTCTTCTTCGTCGCAGTGCTTCCAGGGGCCGAACTTGTCCCTGGGGAACAGCTTTTTCGAGTTCTTGTAGCCGATCTCCATGTAGTCGATTCCGGCCTCGACACAGGCCTCGTAAACGGCCTTGACGAAGTCGTCTCCGAACAGGTGATCGTTGGCCAGGCCGCCGTCTCGAATCGTGCAATCCAGGACCTTCAGGTCGGGCCGGTAAGTAATCCAGGGGGCAGGCACGTTGGGCTCCTTCGGGGTATCGGCAAGCAGGATCGTTTAACCAGACGTTAAAGTATTCCACGCGATGGTGGGATTGTCAACGATCATACACGCCCCCCAAAAGTAGGCCAAGGGCCGTTGCGTTGCCGGGCCGGACCGGTTATTGTGGGCTTGTCGCTGGTGTGGAAGAAAACGCGTCTCAAGAAAACCAGGAGTTTCAGTCATGCGCCCCCATGAACACAACCGCAGCCCCTCGCCGAAGCCCCACTGCTGCCCGTGCTGCGACCACGCGGAAACCCCAGGCCACGACGGGCTGACCCGCCGGGGGTTCCTGGGAGGTGTCGGCGCGGCGGCCCTGGGCGGGACCGCCTTGACCGGGCTTTCCTGGTCGGCACTCTCGGCGGCCGAGTCGCAACTCGAGTCCCCGTCGCCACGAAGCCCGTTGATCGTCAAGCCGATCTTTGCCTACAGCACCTACAAGCGACGATTCCAAGGGAGCTGGCGGCCCTGGGGCGGGATCCAAACGCAGCAGGATGCCGATCAGGAAATCCCCCGGATCCAAAGCGAACTACAGAAGCTCAAGGCAACGGCAGACTTTCCCGTGAAGTTCCTGCCGATCGGTCGGGTTCGCAACGCCAACGAGGTCGCGGCGCTGAAGGACCTCGCCTCGGCCGACGTGCTGCTGGTCTATGCAGCCAACGGCGGCAGCGCGATTGACGCGGCGGGCAAGACGGGCAAGGACGTGATCTTCTTCGTCCGCCACAAGTCGGGGCCGGTGTACCTCTGGTACGAAATCATCAGCCCGCGATACCTGCGGCAGCACACCGATGAACTCAAGGTCAAAGGGATCGACTTCCAGGACGTGGTGGTCGACGACCAGGACGAGATCCTCTGGCGGCTGCGGGCGTTGTGCGGGCTGCGGAACACGCTGGGCAGCCGCATCCTGGCCATCGGCGGTCCCGGCGCCTGGGCCCAACCTGGCGGCGTGGTCCCCGACCTGGTCCGCAAGAAGTGGAAACTCGACATCCAGACCGTTACTTACCCGCAGCTCGGAGAGCTGATCAAGGCCGCGCGGCAGGACAAAGCGGCCGTGGAGCTGGCGCGCCGGCGGGCCGACGCCTACCTGAAGCTGCCCGGCACCAAGCTCGAAACCAAGAGGGAGTTCGTCGACAAATGCTTCCTGCTGGAGCAGGTCTTCCGCATGCTGATGGCCAAGGCCGACTGCCGGGCGATCACCATCAACGGCTGCATGGGCACGATCATGCCCATCTCCGAGACCACGGCCTGCCTGCCCCTGAGCACGCTCAACGACGACGGCTATCTGGCCTTCTGCGAATCGGACTTCGTGCTTATTCCCGCAGGAATCCTGATGGGTTCGATTACCGGGCACCCGACGTTCATGCAGGATCCGACCTATCCGCACGACGGCATCATCACCCTGGCCCACTGCACGGCCCCGCGGAAAATGGACGGCAAGACGCTCGAACCGGCACGGATCATGACCCACTTCGAGTCGGACTACGGGGCGGCCCCGAAGGTCGAGATGCGCAAGGGCCAGAAGGTGACCACCGTCGTTCCCGACTTCAAGGCCGAGCGTTGGATCGGCTTCCCGGCAGAAATCGTCGACGCCCCCTTCCTGCCCATCTGTCGCTCGCAAATCGACATCCGTTTCCAGTGCGATAGTCAACTGCTGGCCGAGCAGATGCCCGGCTTCCACTGGATGCTGGTCTACGGCGACTATCTGCGGGAGGCCGGGTATGCCCTGAAGAAGATACCGATCGAATTCGAGGTTCTCGGCTAGGTTCAGCGGGCCACGGCGACCAATAGCCATGAAGCCGCGACCGTTGGTCGCGCCCACCACACCGCCCCGACCGGGCGCGGCTTTATGGTCCCAGTACCGCCACGTCCCCGCTGTCGAGCGTCAACGTGGTCCTGCCATCGCTCCATCGAACGGCCCGACCGCCGACCAATTCGCGGCCCGATCGCGGGGCCCTGCCCTCCAGACGGATCGTCACGGTCCGCCGCTTCGGGCTGTCGTTGAAGACCGTCAGGTACCGCTCTCCGAAACGCTCGACGTGGACCTGCTCGTCGCTCGAATGGGCCAGCGTAATCGGCTCCCAGCCGGCCTCGGCCACCAGCCTGCAAAGCGGCACGTACTTCTTGAACAGCGGCCGGTCACGGTTGTAGAGTTCAGGCCGGGTGAAATAGTGGCCCTGCGAGGCGTTGTGACTGAAAAAGCCCGGAAACATCCCGTAGGCCAGGCAGCGCTTCATGTACTTCTCGACCAGCTCGTGCGAAAACTCCTCGAAACGGGCGTTCATCAGGAAGCAATAGGGCTTTCCCTTGCACATCGCCCGGCGATAGAGCAGCTCGGCGTCGGACATCGGCCGCCACTGGCCCCCGGGGTTCCAGTTGGTCTCGGTACCCATCACTTCGAGCATGGGCGCAAGCCAGCACAGCCGAATCGGGGTGGAGTTGGCCATCATCAGCTTGTCCATGCCGTGCACGTCACGGGCAATCGCCCGGACGTACTCGAAGACGATCAGCCCGCGGAAGATGGCCGGCTGGTGCTCCTCCGGCGAAAACGTCAGCGGGGTATCGGCGGTGGCGAAGTGGTCGCGGCGGAAATCCAGCTCGCCGGTCACGTAACCCTCGCTGGAGTCGACGTACTCGCCGTCGAGATCGGCCGAGCGCCGCCGGCCGTAGAGCTTTTCGCGCAGCGCCGCGTTCCACTTGTTCTTGAAGTCGGTCACCTCGCCGCGGACTGCCGGCATGGAGTTCATGCTCCATACCGCCCCGTTGCACCAGGGCGTATCGAGCAGTCGAGCCGGAAACCGGCCCGTCTCGTCGTGATAGCCGCTGCTCAACAGGGCCTTCGCCTTCCGGTCACCTTGCTGATCGGCCAGCCGCCGGGCTTCCGCCAGGGCCGCTTCAGGCGTCCGCGGCATCTCTTGGGGCATCCGCATCCACCAGGTCATCGGCTCGGTGTAGCGGAAGGTGATGATGCCGTGCCGGTCGTCCCACTTCGTCTCGCCCGTGCCCTCCTTGAACCGAAAACCGAAATCCTCCCATCCCTTCACCTGGCTGATCTTGGCAAACGGCATCCACAGCCCTTGCCGGGGCGTTCGGCAGCGGAAGTGCCCGGGGAAAATCCCGTAGAAGCGGGCCAGCGCCCCGCGAAAGCCCCACCGGGCATCGAACGTGAAACGGCAGAAACGCACCCTCGCCGCCACTTTCTCCGGCGTTAGGCCCACGTCGTAGGCCAGATAGAGCTCGCCCGTGCCGGAGTTGTAGCCTATGCGGTAGAAGGCCGGGTAGGCCATGTCGATCCCCAGGCCCAGACCGCGGCCCTCCTCGGCCACCGCAGCCAGCGGGTAGCGCGACAGGTACCCGTTGGAACCGACGCGGAAACGGCTGGCGTTGAGGTACTGGCGTCTCGGCTCGACGGGCACGTCTCGGCGGGGGTCGTGCAGCCAACGGAGTTGCTGCGGCTCGACCGCAGCGGCGTAGACCAGCGTGATCGCCCGGTCTTTTCCCGTCGTGTCCGAAACCGTGACGTCGAAGGACGTAACCCCCGCCCGGGCCGATGTCTTCCAGTCGAGCTTCAGCCCCAGCGCCTCCCGGTCGATGCGGACGAAATCGGACCCGGCGGCCACGTCGCGGACCTGGAAGCCCTCGCGCGGAGGCTTCTGCGGGACCACGGCCACGCCGTCGAACATGCACGCCCCCTCCGGCGACTTGATCACCTGCAACTGCGGATCGCGAAACCACGCCTTGCCCCCGTGACCTCGGAGCAGCATGTAGAAGCTGAGCTGCTTGACCGGCTTTTCCGGCAAGACGAGCACCTGGCGGCGCTGCCAGTCGTGGGTGCCGGTGCTGAAAGGCGCGGCCTGGCCCCACAGCGTCGTGCCGTCGGTGAAGACCAAGTCCAGGTAGAGTGAGTAGTTGTTGTCTGCCGAGCCCGTCACGCCTTCGGCCCTGCTGAAGGCCACGGCGACAATCGGTTCAGGACTGGACTGATTCAGCACTACGCTCTGTCCGGCACCTCGCTGGACCTTTGCGTCGGCCCCGTTGTGGCAGACAAATAGATCGCCTTCACGGGCGAAGCCTTTCTGCCAGGGTTGCCAGCCGTCGGGTTTGAGCAAGTTCTCAGCCGTGCCGCGAAGCTTCAGAACGGCCTTGGCAGTCGTCCCGTCGGCCATGGCTCGACATGCGGTGGTCAGCAAAACGGCGGCAAGCCAGATCAGGTGGCAGCTACGCATCGGATCACTCCTGGGGTGACGAGGCAAGGGGGGAATCATTGCCAGAGCCCACGGAACAGTTGTCAGAACCCAATAGCCGGCGGGCAACGCCCGGCGGGCCGAG
>CAZUAM010000470.1:0-6014 GCA_964618095.1 uncultured Planctomycetaceae bacterium
TTGCCGGAAGGACACGAGCAACTGAGGGGGAAAAAATCCGGAGTTGACCGTGTGCCAAGTGCACGTGGCGGCCTCGGCGCTGGTGCGAAGTTGGTGGCTTAACGGCGCCCTCTGCACCGCCCTGATCAAGGCGGCAGTCAACGAAATCCAACACTGGCAACAGCGAAACGCCGCCGCCCGCAAGTCGCACGTCAAACGAAAACGCCGAAAACTGCGGAAAATGGGCATCTATCTGAAAGACCTCATCCGCTGCAAATGGCCGTGAACTTGCGCAGTAATATTAAGATACACTGCCTTGCCCCAGGTGCGGCCGATCATCATGTCGTATTTCGGTTCGGACGGATTCGTGAATTCCACGAGGTGGCCTCGGCCGAGCTTGCCCTCCGCATCGCTCCAGTGGACGATCCAGGCTGCGGCTGTCACTTCGCCGCCGGTGGGCGGCCCTGGTCTTGGATTCAGCAGTGTCCAGGGGATCGCGTATTCCATCGTATAGCCGCGGCCGTCAGCATCGCGTCGGAACGCGCCTTGCCAACCGGGCGAATCGAGAACCCGCCGCGAATAATCCAAACCGTATTCGAGCCCCAGTCGCGGCTGTCGACCCCTCGCGTCATACCACATCATCAAGTGCACGATACTGTCGCTGGAAAGTCGTGTCTCACCGGGCGGCGCGTCACTAGCGTAGCCGTATTGCCCCAGCAACGGCCAGCCGAGAGCCGGGTCCGTTGAGAGTCGCACCACCACGCTTCCGCCCTGCCAGGCCATCTCCGGATCGGCCGCCGCGTCCCTCGTGTTGCGCATTGGTGTGGGATCGCCGACATGGGCTCCGATGTAGAGGAACTCGCTGTCGTACATCATCGCACCCTCGACGAAGTAGGTCTTGTCGTAGGGTTCGACACAAGCGCTGCGGAAACGCCGGGTCAGATCCCAATCGTCCAACGACCCGTCTACCTCGATAGGCCGTGTTCGCTGAACGATGCATAGCGTGTGCAGGCGGCTTCGGTTGTAGATCGCACCGCCCGCGGTGTCGCCGTCAATCACCGGAAATGTGCGAACGAACCGATCGGTCTCGAACGGCACGGTTGTGACCCTCTGCCACTGCCGATCGATGCGGATCGTCTGGCCGGCGTTCAGCCGGCGGCTCCCTGCCACGACGCCGTCTGAAGTCTTCCACTCGGCGACGACCGTTCCGTCGTATACCTGCACCTGCGAGTCACCACCGGGTCCAACGCCCACTCCAAACTCGGTTCCCAAGTCGGTAACCGTAGCCTTTGGCGTGTCGACGATGAACGCGCCTTTGGACCCGTCGGCTCGAACGACAAGACGTCCCATGTTGAGCGCGATGTGCCGCCGCTCGACCAGTTCCAGCCGCACAGGTGCTTGGAGCACCGCCTTTGCATCGGCGTCGAACGTCAATTCCACAAAACCATGCGTGAGTTCCAGCACCCCCGCCGCGAAGTTCGTTCCCGCGGCCACCGACTGAGACTCATCGGCCCACCGTGCCCCAGCGCTGCGCGTGAGACGGGCGAGGGCGTACGACGACGCGGGGTTGATTCGCGGTTCGGCGGGCTGGCGGACACTCAGTGCGACGACCAACAGTACGGTCGCCAGCGTACCGGTCACTGCCGATACCAGAACCATCCGACGACGGTAGCGCCCGGTCGGGGTGGCACGTCGATCGAGGATCGGCTGCAATGAAGAGAACGGCGTTGCCTGATGGCGCAGGCGGATCGCCGCGTGCAGAGTCATGTAGCGACGATAGAGGCGCCGAACGGCTGTATCGTTCTCGAGCATTTCTCGCAACCGCGACCGTTGATTGTCGGTGGCGTTGTCGTTGCAGACCGCCCCGAGGAGGTCAGCCAATTCTCGATCCGGCGTCGATTTACCTGGCGAAGAAGTCATGACTTACACCTCCCCTAGCCGCAAGCTGACACACTGCAGCAAGGACTCCCGCACGCGGTTCAGCCACTTGTATAGACTATTGGGCGTGCGGCCGACCCGTTCGGCAACCTCCTTTAACTTGACCCCGTCGGCATAACACTGGTGCAGCAGCCGCCGGTCGCGGGACGGCAGCTTCCCGAGACACTCCTCCAGCGCCAGCCGCTGCGATTCGAGCAGCTCGATTTCCTCGGTATGTTCCGTGGCGAGCAATTCGATCATCTCCGGCGAGAAAACGTGCCGGTCACGCGACTTGGTGCGCAAATGGTTGAGCACTTCGAACTTGGCAATCTGACAGGCCCACGCGGTGAAGTTGCCCCCCGCAACGAACTGGTCGAATTTCCGCCAGAGGACCAGGCTGGTCTGCTGCACCAGGTCCTCCGCGTCCGACGCACCCGGCAACAGTGACAGAATAAACCCATAGACGGCCGGATACGCCTGCGCATAGAGGCGAATGAAGTCATCCTGGCCGGAATGTGGAGTCGTTTCCGGAGTGGCCACTCGGATTCCTCTCTTGATCGTACGCCCCTCGCCGCCAACCGCAATTGCCACTACCTTGGGGTCGAGTAGGGTGAGGCGAACGCAGGTTGCAGACGGTGGAGGCGAACTGTTGGGACTTCGGGGGGGGGTGATCAATCAAAACCCTACCCCTACCATAAATAACAGCCGGACGGTCGCAAATCAGCCACAGAATTTGGGTTTGTCGACAACCGTGGCCGTTGACCGGCGGTTCAGGCTGACACACCGGAGTGCGACCGGTTCCCGTTTCAACGCCGTTGACTACGTGCTGGGCCAGCGCCCTTCACGACGCCAGATGTCGTCGAAAACATGTCTTCACCTGCTCCCACATCGCCTTGCTGAGGACGTGGGCGGCGCCGGGCTCGACGAAGTGGGTGAAGTTCTCGGCGGCGCCGGCCGCGGCGAGGGATAGGAAATCTGATTTCCCGCAACCTTGATCGTAGTCACCAAGAATGGGTAAGTAAAGGGCCTGTTGGGGGCGAGGGAGGTGCAACCCATTGCTCTCGCCATCGGAAAGCCCCTACTGGCTCGACGGTTATTCGAACTCTGGCGTGGTCTCGGATCCTACGCCAACCTAGCGTACCGACCTCGATACTGCACGTCAAATCTGGGGCAACGCCGTGCTGCATCTCTTAGGCGCGAAGCTACGCACATAAGCACGCTGCGCGAGCAATTGCGTCGAAGCGGAGTTTGGAAACTCACGTGCTGGCGCTTCGTGTTCGTATTTGGGCTCGAGAATCCAAATATCCCGTTCCCAGTCCAGTCCCCGCAACGGCGACGGGGTGTGCGTTCACTCGAACATGTATCACGGCACCTGGGGTGTTCCCTCGCCTCGGGGCGGACTTGTGTGTAACGACCAGGGCATTGCCCCAGGAATCCGGGGGAAAGGCGTAATGTTCTGGCAAAGGCCATACACAAAAGGGCGTGCTCGGACGTGTGAATATGGCTCTCGGTCAAGAAAGCACGCAGGGTTGGCGTGGAGCACGCGGAACGGCCGCCACGTAGTGGCGAGGCCCGTTGCCTTTGGTCGTTTCCGCCGCTACTCCGGGACTGTCACCGCCCGCCAGGGGCCTTCCGACCGGTTGCCTTGCTCATCGACGGCTATGGCGCGGTACTCCCACTGGCCCGGTCCCGGATGGTCCGTGCCGTAGTAGGCGCCAATGCCGGCCAGCTCCACCGGTGTGCCGCCGCCGGCCGGGCGGCGCTCGAAGCCGCCGCGGGTGTAGCCCTGGCCGCCCAGCGGCGGGCCTTCCGCCCGCAGGACCACGCGGCCGTCCGGCTGCACATGGGCGATGTCCAACGGCTGCGCCAGCACAGGATCCGCAGCGCCGCGAGCGATGACCGTGTTGCGGAACGGCCCCTCTTTCGGCGCGGTGTTGAAGGTGGCGAAGCGGTCTTCTGGACACTTGTAAGGGCTATCCACTTGCCTCCACCGACCACAACATATTGTGGTTTACTCGCTTGGATCGGTGTTAGTCATGGACTGGTAGGTCGTCGGGGTAATCTGGACCGCCTGTTGCAGCAACCGATAGAACAGCTTGCCTCGCGATTTCGACGTGCGACGATTGAAGCGGAAGGTGAACTCGTCGAGGTAGTAGTCGAGGTGCTCAGCGCTCACGGCACCTTGGTGCGTGCCAAGCAGCCATCGTTTCAGGAGCGAGGCGACTCGATGAACGCGAGGCAGCAGCTTGCTGGCGACGTTCCTGTCCTTGCGGCCCAGTAGAACGGTTCGGTCGTGGGCATATCCAAACTGCTCCAGCCCTTCGTACGCCCTAGCTCCGTCGGTATGAACGACACTGCCCGACTCGATCACGTCCTGCACGAAACGATGCAGATGCTTGCGAGTCGCCGCAGGGACCGTCGCCATCCGAATGCGACCGATGCCGTTTCCGTCTTCCTCGGCGGCGATCACCACGAGCGATTTCCGCTCGATCCACGTGCCGTCCTTGGGGTCCTCGCCTCCAATGAAGGTTTCGTCCGTTTCGACCACGCCATGCAGTTTGTCTCGGCCTGGCCGCACCATGGCCCGCCGGAGCTTGTGAAGCCACGTCCAGGCTGTCTGGTAGCTTCCGAGCCCGAGCACCTGTTGAATGCTCGCGGCACTCACGCCCTGCTTCTGGCTTGTCACAAGCCAGATGGCCCGAAACCAAAGCGTCAGAGGCTTGCGTGTGCCCTGGAAGACCGTGCCGGCGGTGATGGACGTTTGACGCCGACACCCACGGCAGATGAAACGGCCTCGGGAAGCCGCCCATGCTTCCGTCCCGCCGCAGCAAGGACAAACAAACCCGTCAGGCCATCGCAGTTTGGCCAGATATTCTACGCAACGTTCCTCCGTCGAGAAACGCCGCTCAAGCTCCAGGATCGTTTTGGGATAGTCCTCCATAGCTCCACATACTACATGTTGTGGTCGGTGGAGGCAAGTGGATAGCCCTTACACTTGTTCCCCAGCGCCCGCATCCGTGTGCGCACCTCGCGGGTCTCTTCCTTGGGAATTTGGGTGTAGAACCACTGGCCATGCGATTGAACCACCGCCGCGCCGGCCTGTGGGCTTATGCCGATGCCGTTGGCCGCCGTGCGCTCGATGCGCACCCCACGGCTGGGGCCGAACTCGTGCACGTGTCCCGACCAGTCAATTCGCTTGCCCATCCCCACCATGTCCACAATGTTGCCCACGTTCGACTCGTGGCGAATGGAGATGTTGTTCCACCCCGCTTCCTGCATTTCCCGCGGACGCCAGTGCGAAAGCTCGTACTTGATCATCTGCGTCGAGCGCCAACTGTGTGCGGCGCCGTGGCCCACACGATGCTCGTCGTCGTAGCGGGTGACGACCATGAAGCGGGTCGGGCCCATGAGGAACACCCCGTAATAGCCGTTCTCATCCGGACCGATGCACTCGGCCACCTTGCCGATGCGGTCGTGCTCGGTGGTCCACTTGAGGTCGGAGATGCGGATGCGGCGGGCGCGGCTGACCTCCAGCCAGGTATCGTCGCGCGTGCACAGCGCCCGCTCTTGGCCGTAGCTGTCCATGAAAATAGGCCCGTAGCGACTGGCCTGTGGGGCCTGGCTGGGATGGACGTCGCCGAAGCGAATGGACTGCGGTAGGCCGCCCTGCCCGCCGGCGTGCGGGAAGGAAACGCCCCCCTCCAGGCGCACGCGGTAGAGCGGCCCGGAGTTAGCGTGCAGGTACAGGGCCTGGTCGAGCGTCTTCAGCGGCTTCTCCCGGGTACCGGGGTTCTGGTCGTCGCCGCCCTGCCACGAGACGTAGGTGGTGCGCCAGCGGGCGTCCATCGGCTTGCGGACAATTCGCGCGACGGGGCCGTGGAACAGGACCCTTGGGGGCAGGAGGCTGCCATCGTCGTCGTGGTGCTTCTGGAGCACCGTAACGATGACGTCGATCTCCTGCGGTGCGCTCAGGTTCATGGAGCCGAGCAACCGGCCCACCACGGGCCCGGTCGCTCGCAGGAAATGCTGGCCGGTGCGGTCGTTGACCTCCTCGTCCAGCAGCTTGCCCGTGGTCGCGTCAACGAAAAGCGTCTCGATCTGGTACTCGGCAATCGCCC
>CAZUAM010000471.1:0-5966 GCA_964618095.1 uncultured Planctomycetaceae bacterium
ATTCCCCGCCGCTCATGCCCCAGCAATCCTCGGTTTATGAATAATCCGGGCTAAATGGTCAAATGACGCCGCTATTGGAGTTCCGGCGGCGGCACCGCCTGGCCGTTACGTTGGGCGGTTTGGGCCTTCTCGCGATAGGTGCCGTAGAAGGGGGCGTTGCCGTCGAGCCAGGTGTAGATCCGGCGGCGGTCGGCGTCGGGGAGTTTGACGTGCTTGGTATGGGTGGCGTCGTCGAGGGTTTTCCGCAGCGGGCTCTCGTCGGCGCCGCCGCGGCCCGGGCGGGTGACCGTCTGGGTGATGCTGGCGCCGCCCCACTCGTACCAGCGGACGTACGGCCGCAGGTTTTCATACGAGCGGGTGAAGGTGCCCGCGGGTTCGCCCGTTAGGACCGGCGGGCTGTGCTGGGGCCCTTCGGTGCCGTCGTGGCAGCGGACGCAGTGGCGCTGGAGGACCGGCTGGATCAGCCGCGGGTAGCTCAGCGGCCGGGTGCCGTCGGGGCCGGGGCAGATGTCCGACGGCGGCCGGGTGGTCGCCAGGAGTTGCTGTGCGGGGGGCGGGGTGCCGGGCCGCTCGTGACAACCGACGCAGCCGCGGCGCTCGCCCGGCTGTAGGTAGGTCACGCTCCGCATGCCCTGCACGGCCCGGCCTTCGCCGTCAACCGCCTGGAAATAGAGCGGCTTTCGGGCGGGGGCGCGGAAGTAGGCCGAGCCGTCGGCCTCGACCGGGACCGTGCCCAGCAGCATCCGGGCGCTCTCGGCGTTGGCGTATCCGATCCGCGGGCGGTTGGCCATGTGGGTGGTCTCCTTGGGGAGCACCTGGAAGATGCGGAGCTTGCGGATGGGGCGGGATTTGGGAAAGGGCATCAGGCTCCAGTTTACGTTGGAAAGGATGAACTCGCCCTGGTCGCCAAGGCCCGGGTCCAGCGCGCTGGGCACCACCGGGGGCGACGTGCGGGGGGCCAGCGGGACGGCGTCCATCGAACAGATGCCCGGCTCGCGGTAGAGCAGCTCCAAGTTGCCGAAGCGATCGAAGTAGTAGACGCCGGTTTCGGTGTCGCGCTTTACGCCGGAGCCCATCCCCGGCAGGGGGTCGAAACTGAAGGCCACCAAGTAGTAGTCTTCCGAGAGGGGCCAGGGGCTGGCGTAGTAGCTCTTGGGCCAGCAGTCGGGGGTCTCGGGAAAGCAGACCTCGGGGGTGAGGGTTTCGAGGGACTCGAAGCAGTCCTGGCCGGTGTCGGGGTCGAGCCGGGCGCGGGTGGGATCGAAGATCACCAGCGAGCCGCCCACGTTGGCATGATGGGCACCGGCGACGAAGACGATCCGGCTGGAACCGGGGATCGCCCGGGGCTGAAAGCAGGTGCTGATCCGCTTGGTGTAGTTGCCGAAGAGGATCGCGGGGTTGCTGCCGTCGGGATTGCTCACCCACAGGCCGTGGAAGTGGGCCGCCGAACGATCGACGTAGTCCCAGCGGCAGTAGACGATCCGCCCGTCGTTCAGGACCGAGGGGTGCCACTCGTTGGTCTCGTGCAGCGAGAGCGCCCGCAGGTGCTTGCCGCTGGGGTCCATGCGGTGCAGGGTATGGGTGGGGACGGGCTCGAAGGGGTTGTCGCAGCGGCAGAAGCCCCCGCGGCGGGAGGACATGAAGGCGAGGTCGCCGTCGGGCAGCGGACAGGGGTCGAAATCGTCCTCCAGGCCGTCGGTCAACTGGCGGAGGTTTTTGCCGTCGGCGTCGACGGCAAAGATGTGGAAAGAGGACCGCCCGGGGCCGTAGTAGTTGAGCTCTTTGGGCACGCGGTCGGCCGACGGCAAGATCGTCCACTCGGCCCGACGCGGGTAGCGGCGGTCGAAGGGGCGGACCTCGGCGAAGGCGAAGTAGATCGTGCTGCCGTCGTAGGAGAGGGCCAGGGTGGCGTAGTTTCCCCGCGGGAGGCGGCCGCCGATAAGGTCCCGCACCTTCAACGAGCGCCCCGGCTGTTCCAGCACGTACACCCCGCCGCCGGCGACGTCGGCGTAGTTGTAGTAGTAGCCGATGTACTCGTGGAGCATCTGGCAGATGAAGCGGCGGCGCTTGAGAAAGACCACGGGCCTGGAGGCCAGGAGCGGATTCTTCAGGGCCATCTCCCGGGTAACGGAGCGGAGTTGGCGATAGAGGGCGAGTCGGGCGGGCTCGTCGAGCGAGTCCGTGCGGTCCACCTGCCGGCGGAGGGGTTCCAGTGCCCGGGCTTCCGATCGAAGGTCCGGGGCATTGGGCATCCGCCGCAGATCGTTCAACAAGCGGTCGGTGCGTGAGAGGACGTGGCGGATCGCCCGGGGTGCGTGCGGCTCTCGGCCTTTGCGGTGTTCCTGGGCCGTCCAGTCGGCCTCGACCATCGCGCGGAAGGTCGCCGGCTCCGCCGGACCGGCTTGGGGGGCTGACAGTGCTGCTTGCGGTGCATGACCCGTGGCGGCGACGGCCGCCAAGCACGCCCAACGGGCAAACTGCCTCGTCATGGCTGAACCCCTATCAACGAGTGTTTGAAGATGCAGGCCCCGGGCGTCAGCCCAAACTCCGGCAATACCCCAGGCTCGCGCCCGGGGTTCGCCGGTGTGGTCAGCGTTTCCTCGAGATCCGCCCCCGGAGGCCATGTCTCACTTCTTCTCCACGACCCAGACGTTGCGGAAGCGGACCGGGTTGCCGTGGTTTTGGAGGAAGACGGGGCCGGGCTGCGGACCTTCGGGGACCGGGTGCGCAGTCGTGGCGTGGGTAAGCTCGACGTCCTTGTGAATCAAGACCCCGTTGTGGCGGACGGTCATCCTGGCGCTGTTGACTTTCTTTCCGTCCTGGTATTTGGCGGCCGTGTACTCCACGTCGTAGGTCTGCCAGGATAAGGGCGGCAGGCACATGTTGACCTTGGGCAGGGCGATTGTGTAGATTCCCCCGCACTCGTTATCCTTGCCTTCCAGGCCGAACGAGTCGAGGATCTGCACTTCGTAGCGGCCCTGTGCGTAGAAACCGCTGTTGCCGCGGCCCTGTCCCCGCGCATAGGGCATAAAGGGCGTGCGGAATTCCATGTGCAGGGTGAAGCTCTGGAAGGTCTGCTTGCTGGTGGCCCCTTCCATCAACAGGCCGTCCTTGGTCATCCGGCCGCCCTTGAAATTGTCGGGGCTCTTGCCGTCGAAGAGCACGACCGCGCCTTTGGGCGGCTTGGCGCCCGAGGTGGGGATCTTGCGGTGGACTTTCTTGAGTGTGGCGATCGTCTCGCCGTCGGTGCCCTTGACGGTGATCACGCCGTCTTTCAGTGTGGCCCTCACGCCCAGGTCTTCCACAACGAAAGTGGTCACGCCGCCGGTGGTTTGTCCTTCGACCTCCGTCTTCTCGCTCTTGTCCCAGCCGGCCCCCGGCAGCCCGCCGTGGTGGGCAACGGCCCGGAACTTTCCGTCGCCCAGGGCAACGACTTGGACGCCTTCGGTGATCTCGCCCTCGTCGGTCTTCACTTGGCCGACGTATTCTCCCTGGACGGCGAAGTCGGGGCCCGCCTTTTTCGGGTTGGTGAAGACCGCCGGGGGCTTCTTGGGCCTGGCCGCCGTGGCAGAGAGAACCGGCGCCAGGATCAGCACCGACGCCAACAGGAAACTCGCTTTTCGCAACATGATTGCGTCTCCAAAGGTGTGAGGGAACCGAACGTGGTATCGAGGACCACAACGCCGCGACACTCCAACATTGTGCGATAGCGGCGATGGGTTCGCAAGCGGCCGTTGCGGCCGGTTTTTTCTCGGTGCGTTGGGGGGGTGACAATCGAGGGGGGCAGGATCGGTGATTTCCGATCGGAGAGTCTGCCACGGTCGGTTGCGGCCTGCGTGCTACTGTCCCGGCCGACGATCTCCTCGCCGCTGAACAGGGGGTGCCGGGATGCCGACAATCGCTCTTGCCGCGGCGTGGCGACATTTCTATACTGCCGAACCCGAAAATCTGCACGGGCGGCGTTGCCTGTGCGCAACTCCAGAATTGGTAGTGGTTTACGGAGGAACCGAAATGTCCCGGAAAGGCTCCCGAAGCGTCGCCTCGCACGCCATGAGGCGGAGAGCACGGCTGGGAATGATCGTTTGCGGCCTGGGTTTGGTGGCTGGTTGCCTAGTCATCAGGTACTATTGGGGGGCCGAGTCGGCCAGCGCCGATCCATCCGCAGCCAGCGGCGTCCGGACCCCGGCGGCCCGCCGCGGCGCGACCAAGACGCGGTCACCCGCAAAGACCGTCCCCAACGGCTCTTCTCGGCCGCAGGTGGTCGCCGTGGTCAACGGGCGGCAGATCAGCCGCAACGAGCTTGGGGGCGAGTGCCTCCGCCATTACGGCGAAGATGTTTTGGAGAGTCTGGTAAACAAGCTATTGATTGCCCAGGAGTGCAAGCGGCGGAACATCGTGGTGACTCGGGCGGAGGTGGACGGGGAGATCGAGCGATTGGCGCAGCGATTCGGACTGCCCAGGGACCAGTGGCTGAAGATGCTCAAGACGGAACGGGGGATCAATCCGGCCCAATACGCCAGCGACATCATCTGGCCCACTCTGGCGCTTCGCCGGTTGGCGGGAGAGCGGTTACGGGTAACGCGGGAGGAGTTGACCAAGGCCTACGAGACGAAGTACGGCTCGGCGGTCCGTTGCCGGCTGATCGCCTGCAAGGACCCGGAGAAGGCCAAGAGGGTCCGCGCGGCCGCCGCGGCCAATCCCGACGAGTTCGGCAAATTGGCCAAGGAACATTCCGAGGATGCCAGCGCCGGCTTCAAGGGGCTGATCCAACCGATCCGCAAGCATGGCAGCTACCAGGAGATCGAGCAAGCGGCGTTTACGATGGCCGATGGCGAGATCTCGAGGGTGATTCCTGCCGGGGGGCAGTACGTTATTCTGAAGCGCGAGGGGCTGCTGCCGGGGCAGAAGGTCAGTTATGAGCAGGTTGCACCGCGGTTGGAAGAAATCGTCCGCGACCGCAAGCTCCGCTCCGCCGCCCAAGATATCTTCCGCCAGTTGCAGGACCGCTCGGTGGTGGACAACGTGTTGAACGATCCCCAGAAGCGTCGCAAGATGCCCGGCGTGGCGGCCGTGATCAACGGGCACAAGATCACGATCAGCCAGTTGGCCGAGGAGTGCATCGAGCGGCACGGCCTGGAGGTGCTGGAGGGAACCGTCAACCGCAAGCTGATCGAACTGGCCTGCGCAAAACAGAAGATCACCATCAGCGAGGCGGACATTGACAAGGAAATCCTGCGGGCGGCCGAAGTCTCGGTCCCGCCCAAGGCGGACGGATCGCCCGACGTGCAAGCGTGGCTGAAGCTGGTCAGCGAGCAGCAAGGCATTTCGGTCGAGGTCTACCGCCGCGACTCGGTTTGGCCGTCGGCGGCGCTGAAGAAGCTGGTGGGCGAGAAGCTCTGGGCCAGCCCGGAGGAGTTGCAGGGGGATTTGCGGAAGGGCTACGAGGCGAACTACGGCCCCCGGGTGCGCTGCCTGGCCATCGTGCTCGACAATCTCCGCCGTGCCCAGCAGGTCTGGGAGAAGGCCCGGAACAACCTCACGGCCGAATACTTCGGCGAGTTGGCCGCCGAGTACTCGATCGAGGCCGGCAGCCGTGCGTTGCGGGGTGAGGTGCCGCCGATCCAGAAACACGGCGGCCAGCCGCTGTTGGAGAAGGAGGCGTTTGCGCTGAAGCCGGGCGGCCTGTCGGGCGTGATCCAGGTGGGCCAGCGGTACGTGATCCTGTTCTGCCAGGGCCGCACCGAGCCGACCGGGGTGAGTTTCGAGGAGGTTCGGGACGAGGTCTACCGGCACGTCTACGACAAGCAGCGGCGGCTGGCGATGGCCAAGTACTTCCAGCGGTTGCAGCAGGGCGCCACGATCGACAACTATCTGGCGGGCACTTCCCAGTCGCCGAGGAAGCCTGCCGGCCCCAAGCCCACCCCCAACATGCCGAGACTCCGCCAGGTGCCGGGGAGGTGATCACT
>CAZUAM010000472.1:0-5914 GCA_964618095.1 uncultured Planctomycetaceae bacterium
GCTGGGCGAAGCAGCCCATCTCCGCGACGAGCTGGCCTCGCTGCATTTCGACGCCATCAAGATCCGCACCTTCCGCGGGGCGCTTGGCCGGGTGTTCGACTCCCGCCACGGCGTCGGGGCGTACCTGGAAACGGTCCGAGCGGCGGCCGGCGAATTCGCGGCCGCCGCTGCGGCCCTTTCGGCCACCGAGATGGCACGGGTGGCCTGGCCCAGCCTGCCCGCCGGCGCGCTGGTCGACGAAATCCGCTGCTGGTGGGACGCCAGCCGCAGCGCGTGGTCCCGGGGCGTCCACGGCTTCTATCGCACACTGGGCCGGGGGGTGACCTGGCCACTGCGAACCGCCTGGGATGCGCTGGCCGGGCCCCGGCCGGAACCCCTGGACGCATTCCAAAACCAAGAGCGCCAGGCGATCATCCTGGCCGTCGAAAAACTCCTCGACGAGCTGGACCGCCTGGCACAGGTCGGCAACGACACCCTGCGGCCGCGACTGATGCAACTCCTCGGCGGCGACGCCCGCTTACGGCTGCTCGAGCAGGTCCAGGCGGCGCATCAACAGCTACCGGCGGTGGACGACGACTATCAGGCGTTTCTGCGAGAGGAGCTCGATTCCTGGCGGGAGGCCAATCCGCGGGTGGTCCGGTTCCTCCAATCGCTCGACCACGCCGCGGCAATCGCGCGGCCCGCGATCACCGTCTCGCTGGCCGTCAGCGGCTGGGTGCTGGCCGGCGACCTGGTGGGCCAGGCGGCCGTCCAGGCGGCCGGCCACACCGCCGGCCAGTTGGCCACCGAGGCGGCCATCGCCGGGGGGATCACCGGCGGCGGCGAGGCCATCGTCAGCACCACCGGCGAGGGCGTCCGCCAGGCCGCCGCACGCCTGTTCAGCCGGCTCCAGACCCGCTACGCCCAACTCCGCGCCCGCTGGCTGGCCACCTGGCTCGAACGCGAGCTGCTCGGCGAGCTGCTCAGCGAGTTGCGCCGCGGTGCAGAACTGCCGCAGTGTGAAGCGTTTTGCGAAGTCGAAGCGGCCGCCCGGCGAATTGGGGATTTGTGCCAGGGATGGGGCCAGAGCTGAATGGCACTGCCGTTTGATGGACAACGAGTTACGTCAAATCGCTAGCGCTGCTAGCTTCCGCCGCATTTTTCCGACTGCCTTGAAACACGAGTTTTCGCAAAGGCACGGCGGAACGTGTCAACCGGTTTGAGACTAGCTCCGCATGGAAGTTCCACCGGCAGCCCAAGGCGGCTGGTTTCCCCCTCGTTTCTCGGTTTCCCCATACTCACTGTCCCCGGGGGAAGTTTTTCAAAAATCGTCCCCAAGGGACATGTTCGTGCGAGCCGGGTGCAGAAACGCCGCGGCCTCGAAAAAAACAGGTGTTTTCGGACTTCTCCGGCCCGCCAGGTGTCGGCAGGGCCGGCAGGCCCGATTCGCCGCAACCTCACGCGCCGCAGGATCTTAAGACGGCTCCGCCAAGAGTTATTGACCTTCGGTGGAATCTCGCTAGACTTTGACGCTTACGCCCGTATATTGTGGTCACTAGGGCATCGAGGTACAATATATTGGTGTTGCGCATGAATTCAGCGTCCCCCGTTGGGGGTAAGCGGGGCGGCCGATCTTGTGCTTCCGGGAGTTTTTTTTAGGTTGCAGGCCTTAGAGCGCTGATATCGTTTGTGTACTAATGTATACTAATTCGCACGGATGCCCAAGTTCTCGCTCAGGAAGGAACGTCAGTGATGGACAGTCTGAAGAACGAAGCCGCCAAGACGCCGGTCATGACGACCAAGGAGCCCGTGGAAAAGCGGATTGAAACGCCCAGGCAAGCCCTCCGCATCGAGCAGGTCTTCTGCCCGGCCGAGCTGACCGATCCGTTCGACTCGGTCGAGTGGGACCTGCGAACCGCCGCCATCAAGGGCGAAGGGGGTGAGGTCCTGTTCGAGCAGAACGACTGCGAAGTGCCGGCCAGTTGGAGCCAGTTGGCCACCAACGTGGTGGCCAACAAGTATTTCTACGGCGAGGTGGGCACCTCGGAGCGGGAGACGGGCGTGCGGCAGTTGATCCACCGCGTCTGCCGCACGATCTCCGACTGGGGCATCGAGGACGGCTATTTCGCCTCGGCCGACGACGGCCAACGGTTCTACCGCGAACTGAGCTGGCTCTGCCTGCACCAACACGCGTCGTTCAATTCGCCCGTCTGGTTCAACGTCGGCCTGTATCAGCAGTACGGGGTGAAGGGCGCGATGTGCAACTGGTGTTGGAATGCGGAAGCGGGGCGGGCCGCCCAGCCGAAAAACCCCTACGAGCATCCCCAGGCCTCGGCCTGCTTCATCCAGAGCGTGCAGGACAACATGGAGGACATCATGGAGCTGGCCCGCAGCGAGGCCATGCTCTTTAAGTTCGGCTCCGGCACCGGAACCGATCTGTCCACGCTGCGGTCGCACCGGGAAAAGCTCTCCGGTGGAGGCAAGCCTTCCGGGCCGTTGTCGTTCATGCGGGTGTACGACCAGATCGCCGCGGTGGTCAAGAGCGGGGGCAAGACCCGCCGGGCCGCCAAGATGCAGTCCATCAAAGACTCCCACCCCGACGTGATGGAGTTCATCCTCTGCAAGAACAACGAGGAGAAGAAGGTCCGGCTGTTGATCGAAGAGGGCTACGACCCCCAGGAAGCATACGACTCGGTGCTGTTCCAGAACGCCAACCTCTCGGTCCGCTTGAGCGACGAGTTCATGGAGGCCGCCCAGGCCGACAAACCCTGGACCACGCGTTGGGTCACCGACCAGACCAAGCAGGGGCCCACCTACCCGGCCCGCGAGATGTTCACCAACATCGCCCAGGCGGCCTGGTGCTGCGGCGATCCCGGCGTGCAGTACGATTCGACCGTCAATCGCTGGCATACCTGTCCAGGCTCGGGGCGGATCAACGCCTCGAACCCCTGCTCCGAGTACATGTTCCTGGACGACTCGGCCTGTAACCTGGCCAGCCTGAACCTGATGAAGTTCCGCCGGGAGGACGGCACCTTCGACGCCAAGAGGTTCCAGGCGGCCTGCCGGGTGGTGTTCATCGCCCAAGAGATCCTCGTCGATCACGCCAGCTATCCCACCGAGCGGATCACCGCCAACAGCCACCGGTTCCGGCCGATCGGCCTGGGCTACTCGAACCTGGGCAGCCTGGTCATGGCCAGCGGGTTGCCCTACGACTCGGACGAGGCCCGCGGGCTGTGCGGCGTGATTACCGCGTTGTTGCACGGGGCGGCCTGTCTGACGAGCACCGAGCTGGCCGCGGCCGTGGGAACCTTCGACGAGTTCAAGAAAAACCGCCAGCCCATGCTGCACGTCATGGAAATGCACTTCGAGAAAGTCGAAGAGATCCAGACCGCCCCGAAGTATCTCAAAGACGCCGCCCGAGGGCTCTGGGACGCCGTGCTGACCCAGGGCCGGCGCCACGGGTTCCGCAACGCCCAGGCCACCGTGCTGGCGCCCACCGGGACGATCAGCTTCATGATGGATTGCGACACCACGGGCATCGAGCCCGACATTGCGCTGGTGAAGTACAAGCAGTTGGCCGGGGGCGGGATGCTGAAGATCGTCAACCAGACCATGCCGCTGGCCCTGAAGACCCTGGGCTACAGCCAGGCCGAGATCGAGTCGATCACCAGCTACATCAACAAGGAGGATACGATCGAGGGGGCGGCCGACCTGAAGCTGGAGCACCTGCCGGTGTTCGACTGTGCCTTCCAGGCGGCCCACGGCACCCGCTCGATCCCCTGGAAGGCCCACATCCGCATGATGGCCGCCGCCCAGCCGTTTATCTCCGGGGCCATCTCCAAGACGGTCAACATGCCCAAGGAGACCACCGCCGAAGACGTCGCCGAGGCATACAGGGAAGGCTGGCAGTTGGGGCTGAAGGCCCTGGCCGTCTATCGCGACGCCTCGAAGGAGGTCCAGCCGCTCTCGACCAAGAACAAGGCCCAGAAGGAGAAGCCGATCTCGGCCCCGCGCCGCGAGCGGCTGCCCGATACCCGCAAGTCGATCACCCACAAGTTCAGCATCTCCGGCCACGAAGGCTACATCACCGTGGGACTCTACCCCGACGGCCGGCCGGGCGAGCTGTTTATCACCATGGCCAAGGAGGGGAGCACGATTGGCGGGCTGATGGACTGTTTCGGCACGGCCGTCTCGATGAGCCTCCAGTACGGCGTGCCCCTGGAGGTCTACGTCAACAAGTTCTCGCACACCCGCTTCGAGCCCTGGGGCCATACGAACAACCCCGACGTGCGGATGGCCAAGAGCATCGTGGACTACATCTTCCGCTGGATGGGGATCACCTTCCTGCCGAAGTACCGCGAGGCCAACAAAGCACTGCCGGCCTTGCCGCCGGATGCGGCCGGCGGAGGGACTGCCGACTCCGAATCCGAGCAGCGGCCCGCCGCCACGAAGGCCGGCGGGCCGACCGACGGGCAAGGACCCGCCAAGACCAACGGCCCCGCCCCACGCAAGGGCTCGTCGAACGGAAACCCATCGCTGACGGACGTCGCCACGGCCGTGCTGGAACGCCTGGCCACCGCCGCCCCGCCCGAATTCACCCCCGCCCAGGCCATCCGCGGCGAGCAGTACGCCCTCTTCCAGGCCGACGCACCCCCTTGCGACCAGTGCGGCGCCATCACGGTCCGCACCGGCAACTGCTACCTGTGCTACAACTGCGGGACTAGTATGGGATGCTCGTAGGGAAGGATGAAGGATGAATACTGAATCACGAAGTGGCAGCCG
The DNA here is from genome assembly GCA_964618095.1 of uncultured Planctomycetaceae bacterium. Classification (GTDB taxonomy): domain Bacteria; phylum Planctomycetota; class Planctomycetia; order Pirellulales; family Thermoguttaceae; genus CAZUAM01. The sequence continues at coordinate 4,762 of CAZUAM010000472.1, forward strand.
GACACTGCTCGCCGCCACCCCAGAGGGCTTGCCCGTCGGGGCGCCGAAGCCCCAACACGCGTCGGAGCAACCCCCTTGAACCTTGGTGTTCACACGCGGTCGCCTATGTCGGGATACGGAACACTGATAAAGCCGCCGTTGGATCCTCTGCGTTCTGTCTTCTCGTCCGACGTACTTGAGACTTGGCGCCGAATACCTCGTCGTTCAGACGAACTCGGGCTGCGCTTGAAGATACTTGAAGCATCTGGCCCGTACCCAAGCGATCCGATAAAGGCTGATGAAGTTCGTTTCCTGCGAGCTCGGAAGGCTGCCTGGGAAGCCTATCTCTACACTGCCTTCGCGTGCGGAATGTTCGAGGGAGACAAGGGTAAGGATCTGCTGGCTAGGCTACAAGGGATCGACAGTAATGGCTTCCGGTCTGCAGTAGCGGAGTGCCTGGTATGCTGGTTTCTGGCTGGGCGCATGAAGCTGGAGGTTGACCCGTGCGCCCCTGGGCGGAATGGAAGAAACCTTGACATGCAGGTTGCCATAGATGGAGACTGGACAGGTGTGGAAGTCAAGGCCCCATTTCGCGAAACGCCGAACCCGCCTCGTGGCAAGCACAGCGTTTCGTGGTGGGGGGACGATGCTGACAAGGTTGCCCAATGCCTGAAGACTGCGAACAGGCAATTCGGCGAGGATAGTCCGAACCTTCTGGTCATCGTGCCCAGCCTTCGAAGGCGGCTTCTTCAACAGCGTCGCGACTTGGTTAAGGCAGCCTATGGCGAGAGTAAGATGACCTGGGGAGTGGACACTCAGACGGGAGAGACAGAATACACAGAAGTCAAGTTCTTTCCCGAAGGTAAGTTCTTGAGCACCAAGCGGCCGGGTGGGAAGCCATTAAAGCGAGACGGGCTCCCTGCTCATAGGCGCATCAGCGCGATCTTGTGTATCGAGGAGAAGGTAGTCGACAAGTATCCGTTCCCAGACCCCTTCGCATTACTCGACAAAGAACGGCGAGGTGATATCTGGCCAGCATGGGAGAAGGCACGAGAGCGCCACTGGAGCTGCGATAACGAGAGATGCGTTGAGCACGACGTAATTCTTCTTCATAACCCTTACGGGGCAAGTATCAGTACATTGGAGTCACTTTTTTGTCACAACAATGACAAGT
>CAZUAM010000473.1:0-5905 GCA_964618095.1 uncultured Planctomycetaceae bacterium
TTCGGCCTGTGGCTCTTCTCCGGGGCTTATTCCCGCCGAGCTTGGCAGGCCGCCGCGTTGTGCTTCAGCACCTTCGCCTGCATTTCACTGTACAAGGCCCTCTCGGGCGAGGCCACCTGCGGCTGTTTCGGCCGGGTACCCGTCAACCCCTGGTACATCCTGATCCTCGACCTGGGTGCGGTCGCGGCACTCTGCTGCTGCTGGGCGCCGAGACATCCAGAGACCGCCCCTCTCCCGCCGGCGGGAGAGGGGCCGCGGGTGAGGGCGCGAGCCGGCCCGCACGTCGGCTGGGTCTTGCGACTCTTCCTGGCGTCAGGTATCCCCGCCGCCTTCCTGATGGGAAGCTATTGTCCTGGGGCACTCGACGAATCCGGCGACGTCTTCGGCGACAGCGAGTTCGTGGTCCTGGAACCGGAGACCTGGGTTGGGAAGAGATTCCCGCTGCTGAAATATATCGACATCGGCGACGAGTTGGCCGAGGGCCGGTGGGTGGTCTTGCTCTACCACCATGAGTGTCCGGATTGCCAGGAACTGATTGCCGATTATCAACACCTCTGGCCAGTTGGAGCTAGGGCTTCCTCCGCTCCCCAGGTGGCTTTGATCGAAATGCCGCCCTATGGTGACAAGCCGTTTTCATTCGACGTGTCCTGGCGTCGGGGGCAGTTGAGCGAGGTAGAGAAGTGGTTCGCCGCTACGCCCATCGAGTGTGCGCTACGTGACGGTTCGGTGGGCAAGGTCCGCACGGGAGGGATTTGAGATGGTCGAGTTTCCAGCATTGCGGAAGTCCAGGAGCAGCCGTGCGCGGGTGTGGAGTCCGCGCCTGCGGCAGCCTCGGATTCGAGCCCGCCCGCTCTTCCCGGCCGCCGGCCTGCGGGCGTTGCTTACCGCCGGTGCCGCGCTGCTCGCCGCAGGCCTCGCCTGCGGCGCTGAGGCCGATCGGCCTGAGGAGGTGGTCGAGATGGTGATCCAGGCCATGGCCCACAACTACGAGCAGATCAAGACGGCAGACGTCACGATCGAGGTGGTCAGTGAGGAGGACCCCTCCACTCTGCCCGCGTACTTGCTCCAGCCGGATCCCAAACCTAAAGCACAGAAGAGCAGCGCTGTCACCACCTTCTCAGGGCCCTATCGCCGCACCCAGCACGTCATCATCCGCGGAGAAGACCTGCGCTACGAGGCGCAGGGCGATGGCGGGTATTCGGCGACCACAGTATTCAAGAACGGCGTTGTCTCCGATTACGTGGCTTCCACAAAGCAGTTGGCAATCCGTCGCCCCGACAGCTTGACCGTGCCAGCCATGGATCCAAGAGAAGTTGGGGCGGTGTTTGCCTCTGTGCCGCTGGCCGATTTGCTGCGGAGCAGCGAGCTGCTAGCCGCCGAGCTGATCGACCGGGGCGATTCCACGACCGTTGCCCACGTGGTCCTTAAGTACGGTCCAGGCCGGATCGAGTACGAATTCGATTCCTCAGTGGGCTTTCTGCCTACGGCGAAGCTCGGTTTTGGCGGCGATGGATACCTGAAAAGCTGGCTCCGGGTAACGTATCAGCAGGTCCTCGACGGCAAGGCGTGGTTCCTCAAGGAGGCGGTTCGGCTATCCTATCCGCCCCGGGCGATGAAGACACCCTCGGAAATGGGCTGGTACCAGCGCTGGCGACAAACGGTCACCGCGCTTCGGATTAACCAGCCCGTCGACGACAGCGTTTTCGCAATCGACGTTCCCGACGGCACCGTGATCGCGGACAGGGTAAACAAGACCTTCTCTGTCCAGGGACAAGATTCCCCGGGAAGTCGCTCCTCCTCGCCCCGCTTCGTCTGGTATGGGGCGGGGATCGGAGTAACCCTCTTGCTCACAGTTCTGGGAGTGTTGATCTACCTTAGGTCACACTAGGTACTCTTTTTCCACCGTAACGACTCGGAGGTATGAACCATGTCCAAGACTCGAACGTGGCTGGCAGTGGCCGCAACCACTCTGTTGATCCTTGCGGTCGCAACCTCTACGCACGCCGTGGTTTGGCAAAAGTGCTGTCTCTATTCAGACCCCTATCTCCCTTGTAGCGGCTGCCTGAAGACCGACAATCCGCCCCCCAGGTGCGTTTTGGTGCCGGACCAACCTTGGTACACCTGCGAACTGCTGGGTACCTACTATGAGCACTGCATTGACATGTCGGCTGTTTGTCAGGACCGGGACGTCAATTGGTGGTGGCCCAACCAAAGTGGTTCCTGTTCGGGGCAGTGCGTCGGGGACCCTGACGGTGAGGGCCATGTTACGGTCACTATTCCCAACACTTGCATGCTTCCTGGGAGTGACTTTTGCCGGTAGGGCACGTTGCCAAGAGCTCGCCCATATTGGAGCGCCCACCGCGCCCACCATGCGCTCACCCCCGTAGTATGGCGCAGCCGTTGCGTCGTAGATGGGTCCCCAGAAGCGCGGGAATCATGGCGCTGACGGCTTCGAGTTACCCAGCCTGCGAGTGCGGAGGCGAACCACCCCCATGCCGTGTGGATAAGACTATGAAACGATTTCGGGGTCTGTGGATTACGCTTGCCGTTTGCGTGCCGCTCGGGATAGCCCTCGGCTGGTTCAGTGCACACGCCAGGCGTCGGTTCGCGCAGCAGCGTCCACGTCCTTCTCCCGTCCGGTTCTCCAGCGTCACCCACGATTTTGGAAAAGTCGCCCGCGGTCAATCGCTGCAATGTCAGTTCCCCTATCGCAACGTAGGTAGTGAAAACGTCAGGCTCGGCGCGGTTGATTCGTCCTGTGGCTGCATCGTGGATCAGTCCGACAAATCGTGGTTGGCGCCGGGTGAGTCGGGCGTGATTCGCGTTCGGCTCAATACCGAGGGCTATCAGCCTCCCAAGGCACTGGCCAACCGCGTGGTGGTTCACTTCGAGCCGGCGGACACGCCCCCCACCGTATTGACCCTCAAGGCGATGGTAAGTCCCGACCTGGTCGCTGAACCCGCCAAACTCGTTTGCCCGGCACGCACGGGATCGGTCGAGACCCTGTTGAAGTTGACGCTGAAGCGCGGCATGTTGAGCCGCGAGGCCTTCCGCGCCGTGGATCTGGCTGCTCCCGAGTCGTACTGTCGGCTCGAAAACACATCGCAACGCACCGACCAGAGAGACTTCAACCTAACCATCCTGCACGGCAAGGCTCCGGCGCACCCCCGGCCCTTGTTCGTTCGGTATGAGGATGCTTCGGGTGTTCAGCGGCAGATTCGCATCCCCGTCGAATTCCAACGCCCGCCGGACCAGGTGGTCTTGACTCCAAAGCAGTACTTCCAGATCATTCACGGGCCGCTACATCCGCGGGACTTGCCCCGCACGACTCGGCAAGAGTTCCAACTGCTTTCCGGCACACGCCAACACTTGCGAATCACGCGGATCGATGCTCGGGACCACGGGAACCTCGGCTGGCAGATGGCCCGTGGAGAGAAATCGGATCGGTTCACCGTGTGGCTGAACGGTCTTCCGACGCGCCAGCTGTATTCTGCCACCGTGGAGGTGCACTACGAGGCTGGCCCCCATGGAGACCCTGGAGTAGCCTTACTGCCGGCCACGGTTTTCGTCCAGCCGAACGATTGATCCCACGCCCGGTTTCGTCCCCACCGGGGAGTGAAACGGGCAGCCATGTGGCCGACGATCGAAATGCCTTCTGTGCCGCCACGCCGCCGGCCTGGACCCTGTCGATGGAACGCTCTGGCGGCCATCAGGGGCCTGCGCTGCGGTGCGCGGGCGGCCGCCGCGCGAGTTCCGCGCCGAACAGGCTATTGACGGACACTGAGATGGTCGTCACCTTTGGCGACACCGGCGCACAATGTGTGGGGACAAAGCACTGTGTGAACGACAAAATGAAGACGGGAAGCGATAAGTGCTGCTGGTGTAATTCGCCCAGAACGCACAGAGTTTGCTGTGATTGCACCACTGGTAGTAAGAGCTGCTCATACACTTCTACCAAATCATGTCAGAACGACGGCTCGCCATCGAAAAGGTATTGTGCAGACCTTGTCGGGAACCCCGACAATTGCGGCGTCTGTAGCGGTAGCGGGGCGTTTAATGAGGACGGAATATGCGGCGGTATCGTCGAGGCCAGTGGAGACAATTGCCCTTGCGTGGACAGTTGAACGTGCGCCCATACCGGTTCGTTAGACCGGGAACCCGGGACAAAGGGGAGCGAGTTTTTGTCCACGGTGAGGTGCTGATTCGGGCGCATTCTCGAGACGACCGCGTAACAGCGCGGTAAGTTCTGCGCCTGGCGATGCCCTCTTTCGTGCGGGAAATGCGTTGGGGGCTGGCTGTTTCAGGACTATTGAGTCGAGATGCGAGTTGAAGGCCGACCATCGCGTACGAGTGTGCGGCAACTCGTAGTTACACTGCTGAATTGACAATGGCTGAGGAGCGCATGATGCGATTCGCGGTGATGGGAGTCACGCTGATCGTTTTGGGCAGCATGTTGCGCATGGTGTCTGCACAAGAGAATGAAGTCTCGCGCGAAGCCGTTGTGGGTTGGCTCAGGCACCAGGAACGCCTCGTACGCAGCGTGGAGTGCCGCTACAAGGAAACATGGTGGCCAACCCGGACGGAGATGATCCCGTTGATTCGCCAACTGTGCGGTTCCACCGGCGATGCCCCCGGCGCATACATAGTCGCGCCCGTTTCGGGCGACAAAGTGAGTCAAAAATCCATCCACTGGCTTCGTAAAGGAATCAAGGAGCGAATGCACGAGACGAGCAGCAGCGGAGTTGACATCTTTGAATCAACTCGTGTTTTCGACGGGCAGGTAGTGCGGTCGTTGCAAGGGGAGGGGCACGAAGAACCCGTTGGAAACATCTCTACCGCTGAACGGGCACATTGGTGGGACACCGTACAGACTTTGCCGTTTTCCTTCCTTTATGAATTCGTACACGGACAGCCTTACTCGGAGATCGTATCACACGGGGCTGGATTCAGTGCCTCGGACGTGACGGTGGACGGGCTGCCGCGTATCAGAGTGTTTGTACAACATCCATCATGGAAGTGTTCATTCCTCTTGCTTTTCGACCACGAGCATCGCCTTGTCGAGCGCCTGTTTCAGAAACCGAAACGCAAGGGGGTTGGGTGGTACGTACGGGAAAAACACGCCTTCTCAGACTATGAGCCGTACAACGACGAGAGCGGTGAGACGATCTGGTTTCCGACGAAGGCAGAGTATTGCTACTACATCGGCGAGGCGCCGGACGGGACAGGAGTGGAGTGGAAGAGGTCAACTTTCGACATGGAACAGATCGCATTCAACGTCGAGATACCGGATGAAACGTTTGTGTTGGAGTTCCCGGCAAATGCCCCAGTCTACGACGACCTCGGCGGGTTTGGATGGATCACAGGGGCGCAATTGGAGGCAAGGCAAAGGTCTGAAGCACGTAGGCCACTTCTGATCATCGTCAGCACGCTTCCCATTCTGATTCTGGCGGTGTGGTTTGTCGCTGCAAAATGGAAGGCGCGCCGCCACAAAGCCACTGCTGTTGAGCAGCACGACCGGTCAGGAGATTGACCCGTTTGTGGCTCGTGTCATGGCTGGGGTCGCTGTGGCTGGGATCCAGGACAGCGACCCTGCGGCGATTCCAACCATCTGTGGGTTCGCTTCGTTCCACCACAGGTACCCAAGAACCGGGCCGGGGCGGATTGGCCCTACGCGGCGTCCCGCCCGAAGTAGCGGTCGATCACCGCCGCCCCCACCGCATCGCCGAAGACGTTGATCGAGGTCCGCTCGCGGTCCAGGAACCAGTCGATGGCCAGGATGGTGCCGATGCCGGCCGCCGGCAGGCCCACGGCCGCCAGCACGATCAGCAGCGTGACCAGGCCGGCTTCGGTGGTGGGCATCGGCGCGCGAGAATCCGCTAACCCGATCTAGCGGGATTGACGACCA
>CAZUAM010000474.1:0-4092 GCA_964618095.1 uncultured Planctomycetaceae bacterium
AGCGACAAACCCGTTTTCACGCAGCGCCAATTCTTGGATGCCGTGAACGCTTACGAAGAAGTGTTGAGCCTTGATCTAGCATCGGAGCGCGCGGGATTGCTTGGCGGGCGGTTCACTGGCTCGCTTCATCAAACCACCGACTTTCGGGACACTTGACCGCAGACACAAAGTGCGCACGACGCAGAATAGTTGAGCCACCGGCTCGTGCCGCTTACGTGGTGGGACCCGTCGCGATGGCTGCAAGCGGCCCGCGCGAAAGCAGTGTCAGCGCTGCAAACGCCCCGTATGCTGTGTACGCTGGTATTTGATGACCCGCGCCGAACCGCAGCCCAGATCTTTGAAGCGGGCAAGGTGTTGGCGGAAGAATCAGGTCGCCGTGAAGCGCAGCGCAAGGCACGCGCGGAAGCCAAACGTAAGCGCGCGGAGGCGGCCGAGCGCAAGAAGTACCTCGAAGAGTTGCTGCCGAAGGCGGACAAGACCTGGCGGAAGGTCGAGTTGCTGCTGGAGACCACAATCCAAAGGGACTACGACCAGGCGGTCAGGTGGTTGCGCGACCTGCGCGATCTGGCCGAGACGTCATCTTCCGGCACCCAGACGTGGGAAGAGCGGGTGCGCGCCCTCCGGCGTCGGCACTTGCGAAAACGCAGCCTGATGAAGCAATTTGACAACGCCGGGTTTCCCCCATAGTCTGGTTGCGCCGGTACGGACGTCGGGGCACTTCTCTGCAAGAGAACGCGCCGTTCGGCACGCCATGGGGAGCCCGTCAGCGCTTCCGCTTTTTTCGCTTCTGGCGTCCCTTCCTGCGTTGTTCCTTGCAGTGGGCCTTCAGTTCGTTCTGCCGTTGCCGGTGCTCGGCGGCCAGCCAGGCCAGGGCACCTTCGGTCTCGGCAAACGCAGCGTGCAACTCGTCCGCGCAGACGAGTGCCTCTTCGGGACTTCCCGGGCTATAGTGCGGGGGCATCGGCAACGGCCCCGCCTCGGGCAGATACTCCGGCACGTGTGGATTCACCTGAAACGCCTGGCGGAGTTCCCGGCGAGCCGACGACGACCTCCCGCTCAGGCGGAACGCAAGAAGTGCGCGGGCATAGGCCCAATTGGCCGACTGCTCGTCGTATTCCTTCAGCAGCCGGGCGGCCTCCGCGTCGCGCCCCAACTGGAGCAGCTTCGGCATCAGCAAGTAGCGCACGCCCTGGTTGTCGTGCGGGTTCAGCCGCAGCAACTCCCGGTAGTGTTCAACTACCTCCTCAATGCGGTCATGCTGCTCGAGGCTCTGGGCCAGGCCCATCCTTGCCCGCATGTAGGGTCGGGTCGAAGAGACGCCCCAGAAATGCCCGACGTGCTCCTCGAACGCCTCCTGCCCCAACGCCCGCTCGCCGGCGGCAACACCCTTGGTGTAGTGGTCGATTTCCGCCTCCAACGTGCCGGCCTGTTCGGCCAGGATGACGTGGGCGTCCGCACAATCCGGACAGATCTCCAGCGCTTGGCGAGCCAACTGCACGCGGCGCCGCCCGTGCGTATCGAACGCCCGGTAGCACGCCTCCTGGGCCCATTCCAGGGGCGTCTCGGGTCGGGTAACCAGATCGTGGATCTTTCTGCCCGTGAAAAGGCGCCCCGCCGCCTCATTCATTTCCTCGATGCTCTCCGGCGGATGCTCACGGAAGTACCGATCCATGTCGGCAAACATCCGTTCGTGGGCCCGCCGGTCCGGCTCGAATCCCCGCTTCATCCACTCCTGAAACGAAGGGGGGTCGAGTAGATCGGGAATGGCCAGCGTGACGGTCGTCGTCCCTTCAAAGGTGGCAACTTCCTTGTGCCAACGCCCCGAATCGATCTCCGCCTCCGTAGTGGCGGCAAATGCCCGCATTAGGCCTTCGACAAAGGCCAACCGTTTGCTGGTCGGACGAGCCAATTCTTCGGTGGGGTCGTGCCGCACCACGACCGGATACGCCTGGTCAGAGGCGACCGGCAACTCGTGCTGCTCCCACAGGTCGGCGTCCTTCGGCGGAATCTCGCTGATCGGATCGAACGAGACTTGCCAGAGTCCTTTCCTGTCCAGTCCGCCAGAACCTTCCTGCGCTGCCCTGCAAAACTGGACGTAGTGGGCCGAACTGCGATAGAAGCCCAGCCCGTACACACTCCTCCCCGCGCCCAGGACGACGGCGTATTTCATTCCCTCTGGACACCTGGGTTTCTCGATACGCACCAGGTCGGCGTCGGTCAGATGCTGCCAGGGAGCTGCCCGGTAGAAGGCAGCGGCGGCGGCGGCAAAACGCCGCATGTGCTCGATGCTCACGCCTCGGCCTTCCAGCGGACCGGGAACATCACCTGCGCCACCCAGGACACCCTCCATCACGTCGAGAACTCGTTCGACGGCCTCCAGGCGGTCGACCAACCGGACGTCGATCCCGGCCGGGGCAAGCTCGTCCGACAAGTACTCGGCCAAGTCGTGGTCCGTGACCTCCAATCGGCCGGGACGATAGCCGCCGAACTCGCTCTGGCATGCAAAGTCGGCCAAGACCTCGAGTACGTCTTGCCAGCTTCCTTCATCCGGCCGCACCGGACCGCCAATGTGCACCCTGTCGGCTTGAACCGCCACCCAGAGGGGGATGTAAGGGCGGAGGGCTTCCTGGCCTTCCTCGGCGATCCAAACCGGCATCTCAAATAGCCCGCCTTGCCAAGTCTCCCCAGACTCTTTCGGCAAGGCCTTCAGTCTTTCAATCAGGGATTCCATCATGCCCAGATTCTCTGCGAATCGTCGCAGCGTGGCAAGTAGGTCCGCTTGCGACCGCGTCATCGGCTCAATACGCCGAGAATGCCTGAATCCATTGATCGTGCTCAACGAAAGGCATCTGCACCGCGTACTCACGGACTACTTCGACTACTATCACAATTCCAGGCCGCATCTATCGCCGGATTGCAATTCACCAACACCGCGGTGCGTCGAAGCACCTTCCGAAGACCACGTTGTTGCCATCCTGCAAGTCGCGGGCCCGCACCATCGGTACACGCAACGTGCCGCGTGGCCGTTGAGCCCAGTTCGCTCTTTTCGTCGTCGCGTTTGACGTAACCCGTACACGCCCACACGCGAGAACCGCGATTCTTCATGGTGTTCGACCTGCGGCAGTGCTCCTTTGTCACACATTACGTTCTCTTCATCCCCATACCTTGGCCCAACTAATCCCCCTCGGACGAGGTTTTTTGGGAAGGACAGGTGTGCGCCAAAGGTGTGCCGCTGGTAAAATCACCAAGCAAGAACGCCCGCAGTACCTTTGATTCGGCAGTGCTTGAGAGATTTCGACGGCCGGGAGTGCCACGATGACTCGAACACTCTACTGTTTTCCGATCCTGGCGACGTGGGCGCTTTCGTCGGGAGCGATTGCGGCAGCCGTGGAGGTTGTGAGCTGATGATCCGGATGTTCAAGCAGATGCCCGTGGAGGCAACCGTCACCGCGGTTGAAGACTAAACCTAAAAGGAGCGTCAACATGAGAAGCACGAACGTCAAATCGAAATCTCTGTTACTCACTGCCATGTTCGTTGGACTGGTGAGCGTGCCGAGCTTGAGTGCCGTCGCGAAGTCGTGGGAGGAAGAAACGGTAGTGATCTCGCCGCAGGGCGAGCAGACCGTAGTCCGGTCACTCCAGGGTGACAAGATCCTTTTTCAGAATGCCGATCCGCAACTCGCCATGGAATGGGGGCTGGCCAATGCGCGCACCACCCTGGTCCTGGCCGGCAAGTACGTTGTGTCCGAGAGCGTCGACATCCCGCGCAACGATGTCACGCTCATCATCGATCAGGGCGCAGAGATTTCATTGAACCCGCGGACCGAGCACAAGACCCATATCGGCTTCCGCCCCGCCGGCTCCCACCATTTGGTGCCGCTGATATACAATCACGGCCGCGATAACGTTCGCGTGATTCACCTCGGCACGCTGGTCCATTCCGCCTGGCAAGACACGAAGCCCCCCAAACAGACTTTTCCGATCGTCTTCGACGGCAGAAACGAGAATCGCACGTGCGGAGTCGAAGGCGGATTGCTGCTGGTGGCCGGCTCGGCCGATAACTCTTTCGGGCTTATCGACTCCCGACGGGTT